>NZ_JBHJQI010000059.1:0-48078 GCF_042262805.1 Streptomyces sp. NPDC056361 | reverse complement strand
TCCTGCCCGCCGAGATCCCGCCCGGCGTCGACTGGGTCACCCTCCCCAACGGGGTCCGCACCCTCGCCTACACCCACCCCACCACCCCGACACCCGCGACGGTTCCGGCCGCGCAGCCGATCCCCGCGTGGGCCAAGACCACCGCCCTGCTCGCCCCCACCGTCGGCGGCGGGATCGCCGCCGCCGGCATCGGACTCTCCTACGCCGCCCCGGGACTCATCGCCATGAGCCACGCCCTCTGGTCCGCCGCCGCCCTCATCGTCGCCGCCGTCACCGCCGTCCCCTTCCTCCTCCGAGGAGCCCGCCGCGCCGCAACCGGCACCGGAAGCCGCGGGACGGGGTCGACGACGCACATCACCCAGAACATCACCGCGACCGGCCTGTTCGGCCGCGCCAACGGCACCATCAACCACCACTGAGGAGCAGCCGTATGCAGCACATCACCGCCTCGCTCGACCTCCTCACCCCGCCCCACGACCGGTAGGGGCCGGGGCCGTGGAACAGGTCCCGTACCTCGACTGGGGCGGCAGCCGCCACTTCGACCACACCCAGGACCGGCCCTGCTGCCTGTGCGGCAGGGCGACCCCGCTGCGGTCACACGCCGGGGAACCCGTCCACAAGGTGTGCGCGGAGGCCTGGAACGCCGCCTGCCCCGGCGAACCCCGCCGCTACACCGTGCCGACGAAGGCCAAGCCACAGCAGCACGACGTCGGCACCTGGCGGTTCCACAACGACGGCCCCATCACCGACCAGCGCGCCCCGATCCTCGGCCAGGTCATCACCACCAACGCCCTGTCCGGCCCCCGAGAAATCGAGGGCCCGGGGCAGGAGCAGCGCGGCCTGTTCGCCGCCTGACAGCAAGAAGGGCGGCCCCCCATCTCGCCAGATCCGGGGCCGCCCTCAATCCAGAACACCTACGAACTGGAGACACTCAGCATGACTCAACGCACCCTCATCCGGCGAGAGCGCGCCGTCCGGCCGTTGTTGCTGGACCTGTTCTGCTGCGCCGGCGGCGCCGGGACCGGCTATCGGCGTGCCGGGTTCGACGTCGTCGGCGTCGACATCGCCCCGCGGCCGAACTACCCCTTCAGGTTCGTCCAGGCCGATGCCCTGGAGTACCTCTCCGCCATGATCGCCTCCGGGGAGATCGAGCGGTTCGCGTTCGTCCACTCCTCTCCGCCGTGCCAGGACAAGTGCAACCTGACCGTCGGCACCAACCGCTCCAAGGGATGGGGTGGCCGTCACGTCGACCTCGTGGCGCCCACCCGCGTCCTGCTGGAGGCGTCCGGGCTGCCGTACGTGATCGAGCAGCCCAACGGCAAGGCGGACATCCGTAAGGATCTGTACCTGTGCGGGGAGATGTTCTCCCTCGGCGTCCTGCGCCACCGCAACTTCGAGCTTGGCCGCTGGACCGCCGCCCAGCCCACCCACCTCAAGCACCGGGGCAGGGTGAGGGGCTGGCGGCACGGCGAGTTCTTCGACGGGCCGTACGTCGCCCCGTACGGCAACGGCGGTGGCAAGCCCACCGTCCCCGAACTCCAGTCGGCCATGGGCATCACATGGACCGACGTCCGCGAAGAGCTGACGGAGGCCATTCCGCCCGCGTTCTCCCAGTGGCTCGGCACCGCCTTCCTCTCCCAGGCACGGGCGGGGGTGGCCGCGTGAACAGCATCCCCACCATCGCCCTCGGCCTCGCCGAAAGCGGGCTCCCGGTCCTGCCCCTGCGGGCCGACAAGAGGCCGTTCGGCAACTGCCGGGCCTGCGAGGACCTGGCGTGCGGCGGGCGGCCGAACATGGCCACCCCCGGGCCGTGCGCCTGCCCGTGGCCGTGCCACGGCTGGGCCGCCGCCACTTTCGCCCCGGCCGTCCTCGGCTCCCCGCAGTGGGCGGCCGCATGGCGCCGGGCACGGGCCATCGGCTACCACCCCGGCGGCGGCGGCGTCACCGTCGTCGACCTCGACAACCCCGTCGCCGTCACCTGGGCCCGCACCACCCTGCCCCCAACCCGCACCGTGGCCACGACCCGGGGCGAACACTGGATCTACTCCGGCACCATGCGTTCCGTGAACGGCGTGCGGGCCGGTGTCGACATCAAGTCCCTGATGTCCTACGCCCGGTGGCTCGGCCCCGGCACCGGCACCCTGGCGGAGCTGCCGGACGTCGTCCGCGCGCTTGCCGAGAAGAAGCCCACCTCGGTCCGGCCGGCGCTCCGGGCAGTCACCGTGTCCGCGCCGGCCGGGGGTGGGGAGTGCCGGCACCGCTCGCCCGCCTACCTGGAGCGCGGCATCGCCATGGCCGAGCAGCGCATCACCGACGCCGCCAGCGCGATCCACGCCACGGTGTACCGGACCTTCCTGGCGGTGCTCTCCGCCCACGGCCGCTGCGGCTGCCTCACCGAGGCCCACATCGCCCGCCTGTTCACCGCCGCGCAGACCAAGGGCGAATCGCCCCGGCACTGCACGGACGCCTGGTCCAACGCCCAGACCGCACTGGGGATGTGACATGCCCGAGGACGAGAAGAACCCCGCCCGCGAAGTCATCACCGACTACGCGCAGGCCAACTTCCGCTACTTCCGCACCGCTGATGGCACCGTCTACGCCCAGCGCAACGGCCAGCCCATCGCCCGCCCGATCCGCTCCCAGGGCACCACGGGAAGCCACCGGCAGGAACTCATGGTCGGCCTGTTCAAGGACGGCTACGGCGTGTTCAACGGAACCGCCCTCAAGGAGGCATTGGACTTGATCGAGGCACTGGCGATGACCGAAGAGGTCCAGCCCGTCCACATCCGCGTCGCTCCGGGCAGCGGCGGGGCGACGTGGCTCGACCTGGGACGCGACGACGGCAAGTCCGTCCGCATCCACCCCACCGGATGGGAGATCCTCACCCCCGAGCCGCGCGAGGTGTGCTGGCGGCGCACCCAGCTCACCGGGGAACTGCCGCTGCCCGCGAAGGACACCAACGGCAAGGGCCTGGACCTGCTGCTGCGGCTGTGCAACTTCGCTGACGCCCGCACCGAGTCCCTGGCCGTGGCCTGGCTCGTCGGCTGCCTCGGCCCCTCCGTCCCCGTCCCCGCCCCGTTCCTCACCGGCCCCCAGGGCGCGGGCAAGTCCACCGGCGGCCGGATGCTCATCCGGATCATCGAGGGCATGAGCGCCGACCTGCGGCGCTCCCCGAAGGACGAGGAGAGCCTGATCGCGGCCGTGGCCGCCGGGTGGGTCACCGCCCTGGACAACCTCTCCCACCTCGGCCCCGACCTCTCCGACCTGCTGTGCTGCATCGTCACCGGCGCCGAGACGGTGAAACGGGCCCTGTTCACCGACGGCGACGTCGTGCGCTCCCGCTACCGCCGGCCGCTGCTGCTGACCGGGATCGACGTCGGCGTCATCCGCCCCGACCTCGCCGAACGCCTCCTCCCCCTCCGCCTGGAACGCCCCAAGGTGCGGCGGACCGAGGAGGAGCTGTGGGCGGATTTCGCCGAGGCCCTGCCGGTCATCCTCGGTTCCCTGCTCGACCTCGCCGTCCAGCTCCGCGCCACCCAGGCCGACATCCCCACCGACCTGCGCATGGCCGACTTCGCCCACCTCTGCGCCCAGCTCGACGCCGCGACCGGCCTCGGCGCGCTGGACGCCTACCGGGCGAGCCTGGACGACCTCAACGACGACGTCATCGAGGGCGACCTCCTCGCCCAGACCGTCCTCAAACACGCCGCCGGCATCGCCCCCGGCACCGAGGTCCGCATGACCTCGGCCGAGTGGCTGCACGCCCTGACCCAGCTCTACACCGGCGAGGGAGAGTTCCGTCCGCTCCCGAAGGGGTGGCCCACCACCGGCAAGGTTCTCTCCGACCGCCTCAAGCGCCTCCAGCCCGTCCTCACCGCACGCAGCGTCTACGTCGACTGGGGCCGCAAGAACAGCGCCCGCTACATCGAGATCGCCCGCCCCGCACCCCCTCAGAACGAGCCGCAGCAGATGTTCTAGACCGCGCGCCACCCGGTCCCGACCGCACAGGCAAGAGGAGCACCCCCGTCCCGGCGCGGCGGTGCTCCTCTTGCTCTTCGGCGGCTTGCCGCCGCCCCAAGGGCGTGCCGCTTCGCGGCTCCCCATTCACGCCCGAAGGCGCGCACAACAACAGACACAGCCCTCTCTTTCCTAAGTAGGAACTGCTGCGTCACCTGCGTCACCACGGCCCCGGAAACCGGGACTGACCTGCATCAACAGGGGTGACGCAGAGCCCGAAAGCCTGCGTCACCTTGCGTCACCTGCGTCACCCCGTGACGGACGTCTGCGTCACCGGTGACGCAGCACGTCACCCCCTCCGTCACCGAAACCTGCAGGTCAGCGCTTCGAGTGACGCTGATGACGCAGTGACGCAGAAATCCCGACCTCGGACACATTCGCCGCTCGACTCCGAAGAGGAGACCCGATGGCCCACCCCGCCCGCCGCCGTCAGCCCGTCGACGAGTGGCTCCCCCTGACCGACGTCCTCACCGAGATCGGCATCACCCGAGCCACCTACTACCGCTGGCGCAACCGCGGCTACGGCCCCGAGGTGAAGCGCCTGCCCAACGGGCACCTGCGGGTCCGCCGCAGTGTGCTCGACGCCTTCCTGAACGAACTGGAGACCGCGTGACCGACTGGAGCTACACCGTACGGATCTGGAGCATCAGGAAGCGGCCGTATCGCAAGCCGTACCAGCTCCGTTGGCAGGTCGGTACGCGGCCGCACTCCGAGTCCTTCCTGACGCTCGGGCTCGCGGAGAGCCGGCGCGCGCAGTTCATCACGGCGACCCGCCAGGGCGAGCCGTGGGACGTCGACAGCGGCCTGCCGAAGTCGATGGTCCAGAAGGCCAAGGACATCTCCTGGTACCAGCACGCCAGGAACTACGTGGAGATGAAGTGGGACCACTCCCCCGCCTCCACTCGCCGGAACCTCGCCGAGGCCATGGCCACCGTGACGCTCGCCCTGGTGAAGGACACCAAGGGCATGGGCGACCAGAAGGCCGTTCGCCGCGCCCTCTACACCTGGGGCTTCAACGTGAACCGGTGGAAGGAGGAGACGCCGGAGGAAGTGGCCGCACTGCTCGCGTGGGTCGAGCGAAAATCTGTCCCCACGTCCCAGCTCTCCGACCGGATGCTCGTCCGCCGGGCCCTCGACGCCTGCGCCCGGCGGCTCGACGGGAAGACGTCGTCCGGCTCCGTCATCGCTCGGAAGCGAGCCATCTTCCATCAGGCCCTCGGCATCGCCGTGGACGCCGAGCTGCTGGGTGAGAACCCCATGGCCGCGATCAAGTGGAAGGCGCCGGAGCGGGTGGAAGAGGAAGTAGACCCCGAGGTTGTACCGGATCCGGCGCAGGCAGCCGCGCTCCTCGCCGCCGTCGGCCGGCAGGGAGACCGCGGGCGGCACCTGGAGGCGTTCTTCGGGTGCCTGTACTACGCGGGCGCCCGACCCGGTGAGCTGGTCGGCGTGCGGCTCCAGGACTTCGACCTGCCCCGGCGCGGGTGGGGGCTCGTACGGCTCCGGGAGAGCCGGGCGCGGTCCGGGAGCTCCTGGACGGACAGCGGCGAGGCACACGACCGGCGAGGCCTGAAGCATCGGACGCGGAAGGCCGTCCGGCACGTGCCGATCCCGCCCGAGCTGGTCGCGAAGCTGCGGTGGCACGTCACCCTTTACGGCACACACCCGGACGGCCGAGTCTTCCGGACGGCCCGGGGCGGCATGGTGCAGGAGAGCGGCTACGGCGAGGTCTGGGCGAACGCGCGGCAGGAAGCGCTCAGCCCGCCCGAACAGGAATCGAAGCTGGCCAAGCGACCGTATGACCTTCGTCACGCTGCCGTCTCGACGTGGCTCAGCTCCGGGGTGGAGCCTCAGCTCGTCGCCCAGCGGGCCGGCCACTCGGTCGCCGTCCTCTTCCGGGTGTACGCGAAGTTCCTGAAGGGTGGCGACGAGGCCGCGAACGCCAAGATCTCCGCCCGGTTGAACCAGCATCGCGCCGGCACCCCCGCCAGGGCCTGATCGGCCCGGACGGCCGTCCACGCGCCGTCCACACAGGCTGGTAGAGGGCGGTATCGAGCGGGACAGGGCGAGACAGTCGGGGCTTCGTCCGACTATCACACGCAAACGACCCCTGATCGCGTTTCCGCAGATCAGGGGCCGTTCATGAAGCGTGGCGACGCCAGGATTCGAACCTGGGTAGGCTAAGCCGACGGATTTACAGTCCGCTCCCATTGGCCACTCGGGCACATCGCCATGGGTTCGCTGCTTCGGAGCCCCGCTTTGCGGCGGTGTTCCTTGGCAACGACGTAAACAATACCCGATGCCGGGGGGTGGTTCGCCACCGGATTGATCAGCGGATCGGGGCGTGGCGAAGGCCTAGGCTTTGGGCTGTACCCCACAGCACCCGAACAAGGAGCCACGAGTCATGGCCGACTCCAGTTTCGACATCGTGTCCAAGGTCGAGCGGCAGGAGGTCGACAACGCCCTCAACCAGGCCGTGAAGGAGATCTCGCAGCGCTACGACTTCAAGGGAACCAACGCCTCGATCTCGTGGTCGGGCGAGAAGATCCTGATGCAGGCGAGCGGCGAGGAGCGCGTCCTGGCGATCCTCGACATCTTCCAGTCCAAGCTGATCAAGCGCGGGATCTCGCTGAAGTCGCTGGACGTCGAGGGTGAGCCGCAGCTGTCCGGCAAGGAGTACAAGCTCTTCGCGTCGGTGCAGGAGGGCATCTCCCAGGAGAACGCCAAGAAGGTCGCGAAGGCCATCCGGGACGAGGGTCCGAAGGGCGTCAAGGCGCAGGTGCAGGGCGACGAGCTGCGGGTCAGCTCGAAGAGCCGGGACGACCTGCAGGCCGTGCAGGCGCTGCTGAAGGGCAAGGACTTCGACTTCGCGATCCAGTTCGTGAACTACCGCTGACCCGTCGAGGCCGGTGTCCGAATACCGCCAGCCGGATGGTCGGCGGGCCCCACACACTGGGTCGTGAGAGACCCGTGCGGGGAGAGGAACCAGTCATGACCGTGTACGCGTACGTCGACGGCCCCCTGGGCGAGATGCTGCTGGTCGGGCGGCTCGCCGAAGGGGGCCGTGCCGTGCTGTGCTCGCTGTCCCTGCCGGGGCAGAAGGGCGGCGCGGAGGTCGGGGACGGCTGGACGCCCGCGCCGGAGGCGTTCGAGGAGGCCGCGGGGCAGCTGGGCGAGTACTTCGCCGGGCGCAGGGACCGGTTCGAGCTGGAGCTCGCGACGGACGTGGGCACCGCGTTCCAGCGGCGGGTCTGGGAGGCGCTGGACGGGATTCCGTACGGGACGACCGTGTCGTACGGGGAGATCGCCCGCAGGGTCGGTTCGTCCGGGGCCGGGGTGCGGGCGGTGGGGACGGCGATCGGGCGCAATCCGCTGCTCGTGGTGCGGCCCTGCCACCGGGTGATCGGGGCCGACGGGAGCCTGCGCGGGTACGCGGCGGGGCTGGAGCGCAAGGAGCGGCTGCTCGGGCTCGAAGGGGCCGGGGCGCTCGGCCTCGAAGGGGCCGGGTGTGACGGAGGGGCTGTTCCCCCGGGAGCGGGCCGTGGTCGGGCCCGGGGCCGTGCACGTGCCGGGGTGGCTTCCGCTCGCGCGGCAGCGGGAGTTGGTGGAGGCGTGCCGGGAGTGGGGGCGGGGGCCCGTGCCGTACCGGCAGACCGTGCTGCCGGGCGGGGGCGTCATGTCGGTGCGGTCGCTGTGTCTGGGCCGGCAGTGGGTGCCGTACCGCTATCTCGACTCGGTCGGGGTCGAACTGCCGGGCTGGTTGGTCGCGTTGGGCCGGGAGGCGCTGGTGGAGGCGTACGGCGACGACGGCGGCTTCGCTCCCGACACGGCGCTCGTGAACTTCTACGCGCCGGGGGCGCGGATGGGCATGCACCAGGACCGGGAGGAGCGCTCCGGTGCGCCGGTGGTGTCGCTGAGCCTCGGGGACCGGTGCGTCTTCCGGTTCGGGAACGAGGAGAACCGCGGACGGCCCTATCAGGACGTCGATCTGGCCTCCGGTGACCTGTTCGTGTTCGGCCGGGAATCGCGGTGGGTCCATCACGGGGTGCCCCGGGTGCACCCGGGGACGGCCGAGCCGGCGCTCGGGCTGGCGGGACGGCTGAACATCACCCTGAGGGAGACCGGTCTCGCCGCCTAGCCGGAGGGCCTTAGTGTGCGGGGCATGACAGACGAACTGCGCCGGTCGCTCGGCGTCTTCGACGCGGTCGTGATCGGGCTCGGTTCGATGGTGGGGGCCGGGATCTTCGTCGCGCTCGGGCCGGCGGCCGGTGCGGCCGGGTCGGGGGCGGGTCTGCTCTGGGCGCTCGGGGTCGCGGCGGTCGTGGCGTACGCCAACGCGATGGCGTCGGCCCGGCTCGCGGCCCGTTATCCGGCGTCCGGCGGCACCTATGTTTACGGTCGCGAACGCCTGGGGTCCTTCTGGGGGTATCTGGCCGGCTGGGCGTTCGTGGTCGGCAAGACGGCCTCCTGCGCGGCGATGGCACTGACCGTCGGGGCGTACGTGTGGCCGGAGCAGGCGCACGCGGTGGCGGTCGCCGCCGTGGTGGCCCTGACGGCCGTCAACTACGGCGGAGTTCAGAAGTCGGCCCTGGTCACGCGGACCGTCGTGGCGGTGGTCCTCGCGGTGCTCGCGGCCGTGGTCGCGGTGTCCCTGGGCGCCGGCGGGGCGTCCCGCGCCACCCTCGGCGGGGAGCTCGACGCGGGCGGGGTCCTACAGGCCGCCGGTTTGCTCTTCTTCGCTTTCGCGGGGTACGCGCGGATCGCCACGCTCGGCGAGGAGGTCCGCGACCCGGCCCGCACGATCCCCCGCGCCGTGCCGGTGGCGCTCGGGATCGCGCTCGCCGTCTACGGGCTGGTCGCCGTGAGCGTGCTCACCGTCCTCGGCCCGGCGGCCCTCGCCCACTCCCCCGCGCCGCTGGCCGACGCGGCCCGCGCGGCGGGCGCCGGGTGGCTCGTGCCGGCCGTCACGGTGGGCGCGGCGGTCGCGGCGCTCGGCTCGCTGCTCTCGCTGATCCTCGGGGTGTCCCGTACGACCCTGGCGATGGCCAGGGACGGCTACCTGCCGGCCGCGCTGACCGCCGTGCACCCGCGCTTCCACGTGCCGCACCGGGCCGAGGTCGCGGTGGGCGCGGTGGTGGCCGTGGTGGCCGCGACGGCGGACGTGCGGGGCGCGATCGGCTTCTCGTCCTTCGGCGTGCTCGTCTACTACGCCATCGCGAACGCCTCCGCCTGGACCCTGGGCGGCCGGAACCGGCCGCTCGCCGCGCTCGGGCTCGCCGGATGCGGGGCGCTGGCGTTCGCCCTGCCCCTCGGCTCCGTCCTCGCCGGGTCGGGGGTCGTCGCGGTGGGTGTGGTGGCGTGGGCCGTCAGTCGAGGACGAGCCGTACCCCCGCGGCCGTGAGGCCGTCGACGAACTCCCGGAAGGTGGCCGGGCGGCCCTCGGCATAGGGCAGGACGCCGAGGCAGACGCGGGCCACGTCGGCACGGTGCCAGACGACGGTGGTGCCCGCGAGGAGCTCGCCGACCGCCCGGGGCGACCCGACGCCGAGGGCGCGACCGGGGCCGTGCACGGCCTCCCCGAGGGCGCAGAGGAAGGAGTCCTCGTCGACGACGTCGGCGCCGTCGAGGTGGTACGTGGTGCCCGGGACGACCTCCGGGGCGCCGGCGGACCTGCGGGCGGCCTGGGTGAGCCACTCGCCGCGCGCCGCTCCGGTGAACCGCCGCCAGGTGCCGGGTTCGGCGGGCCGGTCGCCCCGCCACAGCTCCCAGACCTCACGGACCTGGTGCGGCACGAGTCCCGACCGGGGGAAGGCCACGGTGAGGTCGACCAGGTCGTGGGCGCGGCGCGAGGCGCCCCAGCCGGTGATGCGACCGGCCTCGGCCTCGTGGTGCACGCTGCCCGTCGCGTCCAGGGCCTGGTAGCGGACGGCCTCGAACTCGGCCGCCCCGGCGGCGAGGGCGTCGCGCAGCCCGCCGCGGGGCGAGCAGCCGACGAAGGTGACGTCGGTGTGGGTCCGGTCGACCGGTTCCGGCGGCGAGACGCGGACGAGGTTCCCGCAGGGCACGGCCGGGGCCCCGGTGTACGACCGGCGGGGCCCCTCGTCCGACTCGACGATCACGACGTCGCCGCGCGCGCCGAGGACCCGGACGCCCGTGAAGCACCAGGCGAAGCCGTCGGGGGTCCTGACGTGGAGGGTGCCGAGCGGCGCCGTGCCCTCCACGACGGCCTGGGTGACGGCCCTGCCCAGCTCGCCGCGCGGCTCGCAGCCGCGCACCTCGTGGACGGGGCGCGGCGGCGGCACGGGCTCTCCGTACAGGCCGTCGACGTCCGTGCAGAGGGCGACGGCGTACACGCCGGAGACGAGGGCGTACTTCGGGTTCCGCACCGGTCCCTCAGTGGGCCTGGTAGCCGTACGCGGCGTGCGCCTGGTCCGTGGGGACGATCTCCTTGCCGAGGGGCAGCAGGGAGACGGGGATCATCTTGAAGTTGGCGATGCCGAGCGGGATGCCGATGATCGTGATGCACAGGGCGATGCCGGTGGTGATGTGCCCGAGGGCGAGCCACCAGCCGGCGAGGATCAGCCAGAGGACGTTGCCGATGCAGGAGGGCGCTCCCGCGTCGCGGCGGTCGACGACGGTCTGACCGAACGGCCAGAGGGCGTAGAGGCCGATGCGGAACGCGGCGAGCCCGAAGGGGATGCCGATGATCGTGATGCAGAGCAGGACGCCCGCGAGCATGTAGCCGAGGAACATCCAGAATCCGCACAGGATCAGCCATATGACGTTGAGGATTGTCTTCACGGGCGGCGACCTGCCATCTGTTCGAGCCGGGCGATGCGCTCGGCCATCGGCGGATGGGTCGAGAACATCTTGGACAGACCCTGTCCGGGACGGAAGGGGTTCGCGATCATCATGTGGCTCGCGGTCTCGATCCGGGGCTCCGGAGGCAGGGGGAGCTGCTTGGTGCCCGCTTCCAGCTTGCGCAGCGCGCTGGCCAGCGCGAGTGGATCACCGGTGAGCTGGGCGCCCGAGGCGTCGGCCTCGTACTCGCGGGAGCGGGAGATGGCGAGCTGGATGATCGAGGCGGCGATGGGGCCCAGGATGACGATCATGAGGTAGCCGAGGAGGCCGGGGCCGTCGTCGTCGCTGGAGCGGCCGATCGGGATCAGCCAGGCGAAGTTGACCAGGAACATGACCACGGACGCGAGCGCTCCGGCGACCGAGGAGATCAGGATGTCCCGGTTGTAGACGTGGCTCAGCTCGTGGCCGATGACGCCGCGCAGCTCGCGCTCGTCGAGGATCGCGAGGATGCCCTCGGTGCAGCAGACGGCGGCGTTGCGCGGGTTGCGGCCGGTGGCGAACGCGTTCGGCGCCTGGGTCGGCGAGATGTAGAGCCGGGGCATCGGCTGGCGGGCCTGGGTGGAGAGCTCGCGCACCATCCGGTAGAGCGCCGGTGCCTCGAACTCGCTGACCGGGCGGGCCCGCATGGCCCGCAGCGCCAGCTTGTCGCTGTTCCAGTACGCGTACGCGTTGGTGGCGAGCGCCACGACGAGGCCGACGATCAGCCCCGTACGCCCGAAGAAGCTGCCGATGACGATGATGAGGGCGGAGAGCCCTCCGAGGAGTACGGCGGTCCTCAGCCCGTTGTGCCGGCGGTGCACGGTACGCCCTCCTGGTGGTGCGGCAGGGGAACCCTTCGCTTCGTGGCGGTCCTCCCCCGGACTTCGTCAGGGGGGACCACCACGTCCAGTGGACCCTCCCGTACTGGTCAACGCCAGGCGGGAGGCGCGGGTTCCCCGGGCCGCACCGGGACGGCTGTGGGCCGTTCGGGTGATCAGCGGGCCGCCGGGACGCCCAGCTTCTCCAGGGTGGCGGCGGTGGGCTCGACCTCGCTGGTGCAGTGGGCGCAGCGGGAGGCGATGGCCGGGATCTCGGTGAAGCAGCGGGGGCAGTCGCGCTTCTCCGACTTGGGGTCGGCGGCCTCCGCCTTGGCGAACCTGTCCTGGATCTTCGTCATGGGGACGACGATCAGGAAGTACAGGACGGCGGCCGTGATGACGAACGCGATGACGGCGGCGATGGCCAGGCCGTACGGGAAGACCGTGCCCTGGACCTTGAAGCTGGCCTCGCTGAAGTCGCCGACGGAGCCGGTGGCGAGACCGATGAGCGGGGTGATGAACGCCTTGCTGAAGCCGGTGACGACAGCCGTGAACGCCGATCCGACGGCCAGACCGATGGCCATCGAGATGACGTTCCCGCGAAGTATGAAGTCCTTGAATCCGTTCAGCACGGGGTGTTGCTCCTCGGTTCTCTGTGGGGGGGGGATCAGAACAGCGCCGTCGCCGCGAAGCGGAGGGCGATCTGCGGGTAGCCCGACAGGACGACTCCGGCGGCGGCGGTCAGCGCGATCGCCAGGGTGACCGGCGCGGGGGCCCTGTGCACGGCGGGCGCCCCCTCCGGCGTACGGAAGAGCAGGGCCGTCCAGCGCAGGTAGTAGTACAGCGCGATCACGACGTTGAGGCCCATGATCACGGCCAGCCAGCCCAGGCCCGCGTCGACGGCCGCCGAGAAGACGGTCACCTTGGCGAAGAGGCCGATGATACCCGGGGGCAAACCGGCCAGATTCAGGAGGAAGAACCCGAGCGCGAGGGCCGCGGCGGGGCTGGCCGCGTACAGGCCCCGGTAGTCCTCGATCCGGTTGCCGGGGTGCGTACGGGCGACGAGCGCGACGACCGCGAAGGCGCCGAGGTTCACGACGGCGTACATCAGGGCGTACGCGACGGTGGCGCCGACCTGGTCGTCGCTGGAGTACGCGGCCGCGGCGATCGGCACCAGGAGGTAGCCGGCCTGGGCGACGGAGGACCAGGCGAGCAGGCGTACCGCGCTCCACGCGCGCGTGGGGACCTGGCGGAGGGCGGCGACGTTGCCGGCCGTCATGGTGAGCGCGGCGAGGACGGCGAGCGCCGGGCCCCACACGTCCGCGTACGACGGGAAGGCGACGACCGTGACCAGGATGAGTCCGGTGAAGCCGACGGCCTTGCCGACCACGGAGAGGTAGGCGGCGACGGGCAGCGGGGCGCCCACGTAGGTGTCGGGCACCCAGAAGTGGAAGGGCACGGCGGCCGTCTTGAAGGCGAAGCCGACCAGGGTGAGGGCGACGCCGGCCTCGGCGAGCGTCTGGAGCTGCCCGGGGACGTCGTCGAGGCGCTGGGCCAGCTCCGTGAGGTGCAGGGTCCCGGTCGCCGCGTACACGAAGCTCGCGCCGAGCAGGGTCACGGCGGTCGCGGTGACGGACGACAGGAAGAACTTGAGCGCGGCCTCGCCGGACATCCGGTCGCCGCGCTTCAGGCCGACGAGCGCGAAGGCCGGCAGCGAGGCCACCTCCAGGGCGACGACGAGCGTCGCCAGGTCGCGCGAGGCCGGCAGCAGCGCGGCGCCGGCGGCCGAGGACAGCAGCAGGAACCAGAACTCGCCCGCCGGGAGCTTCTCCCGGGTCTCCGACAGCGACAGCAGCGCCGTCAGGAGCGCGCCGCCGAGGACGAGCAGCTGGATGACCACCGTGAAGTGGTCGGCGGTGTAGCTGCACGCCGTCAGCTGCGTGTCGGCGGTCAGGCAGAAGGTCTCCCGGTCGCCGGCCCGCAGCGGGACGAGCAGCGCGAGCGCGGCGGTGAGGCCGCCGATCGCGGTCCAGCCGAGGAGCCGCTTGCGCTCCGGCGGCACGAAGAGGTCGGCGACGAGGACGACGAGCGCCACCACGGCCGTCAGGGTCGGGGGCGCGATCGTGAGCCAGTCGACGGACTGGACGAGCGACCCGCTGGCGAACGACGTCACTGGGTGCCTCCGGCGAGGAGCTTCTGGACGGCCGGGTCGGTGAGGCCGAGGAGGACGGCGGGCCAGAGCCCGGCGAGGACGGTGAGGGCGACGAGCGGGGTCCAGGCGGCGAACTCGTACCCCTGGACGTCGGCGATCGCCGCCTCCCCTGCGGGCCGCGCGCCGCCCATGCAGACGCGGCGCACGACGACGAGGAGGTAGGCGGCGGTGAGCAGGGTGCCGAACGCGCCGATCGCCATGAACGTGAGGAAGGCGGGGCGGCTGAGGCCCGCGGCGGGTTCGAAGGCGCCGAACAGGGCCAGCATCTCGCCCCAGAAGCCGGCCAGGCCGGGCAGGCCGAGGGAGGCGACGGCGGCGAAGGCGAGGAGCGCGCCGAGGCGCGGGGCACGGCCGTAGAGGGCTGCCCCGGTGGCGCCGGCGAGGGTGTCGAGGTCGGCGGTGCCGTACCGGTCCTTGACCGCGCCGACCAGGAAGAACAGCAGGCCGGTGACGAGGCCGTGGGCGATGTTCGCGAACAGGGCGCCGTTGACCCCGGTGGGGGTCATGGTCGCGATGCCGAGCAGTACGAAGCCCATGTGGCCGACGGAGGAGTACGCGATGAGGCGCTTCAGGTCGCCCTTGGCTCCGGGGCGGGCGAGCGCGAGGCAGGCGAGCGACCCGTAGACGATCCCGGCGACGGCGAACGCCGCGAGGTACGGCGCGAACGTCCGCATCCCGTCCGGTGCGATCGGCAGCACGATCCGGACGAAGCCGTACGTGCCCATCTTCAGGAGCACACCGGCGAGGAGGACCGAGCCGACCGTCGGGGCGGCGGTGTGGGCGTCCGGGAGCCAGCTGTGCAGCGGCCACATCGGGGTCTTCACCGCGAGCCCGAGGCCGATCGCGAGAACGGCGACGACCTGCACGGACGTGGTCAGGCCGCGGCCGTTGTCGGCGGCGAGTGCCAGCATGTCGAAGGTGCCGGCCTTCACTCCGATGAGGAGCAGGCCGAGCAGCATGACGACGGAGCCGAGCAGCGTGTAGAGGATGAACTTCCAGGCGGCGGCCTGCCTGCCCTCGCCGCCCCAGCGGGCGATGAGGAAGTACATCGGGACGAGGACCATCTCGAAGGCCAGGAAGAACAGGACGAGGTCGAGGACGGCGAAGGTGGCGAGGGTGCCGGACTCCAGGACGAGCAGGAGCGCGACGAAGCCCTTCGCCGACGGCCCCGCCGGCATCTTGAAGTAGCTGTAGAGCGCGCAGAGGAAGGTCAGCAGCGCGGTCAGGACCAGGAGGGGGAGGGAGATGCCGTCGACACCGAGGTGGATGCGCACGTCGAGTGCCCTGATCCAGCTGATGTCCGTCGTGGCCTGCATCGTCGACGGGTGGTCGTGGTCGAAGCCGAGCGCGAGGACGATCGCGGCCAGCAGGATCACACCGGTGACGGTGACGCCGTGGCGGAGCACGGCCTGGTCGGGGGACTTCCCCTTCAGCCCGGGCGGGGCGGGGAGAAGGGCGGCGGCGGCGCCGACGAGCGGGCCGGCGACGATCGCCACCAGAAGGAACTGCATCACGGATTCGCTGATATCGATCACGGCTCACGCTCCGGCGACGGCGTTGGCGAGGGCGACGGCGGCGATCGCCAGGACGACGGAGCCGGCGAGCAGGACGCTCAGATAGGTCTGGACGTTGCCGGTCTGGGCGCGGCGGACGAGCCAGCCGAGCCCCTTGGCGGAGTCCGCGGCGCCGCGGACGTAGGTGTCGACGACCTCGCGGTCCAGGAAGCGGACCAGGGAGGCCGCGGCGACGACGGGGCGGACGAAGGCGGCCCGGTAGACGGCGTCCAGGTGGAAGCCGGCCGCCGCGGAGCCGTGCAGCGGCCCCAGGAGGGCGCGGCCGGGGTCGGCCGGGTCCTCGGCGGGGTGCGGCAGGTGCAGCGCCTCGGCCTCGACCTGGCCCGCCTCGGCGTCCGGGTGGGCGACGTGCGGGACGGGCACCGCCGCGGGGGTCCTGGCGGCGAGGGTGCGCCAGACCGCGTACGTGATCGCCGCTCCGGCCGCCGCGAGGCCCGTGCCCAGGACGGCCGTGGTCAGCGTCGGGGTGAGGGCGTGCCCGTCGAACCAGTCGTCGAGGTACGTGACGGTCAGGCCGAAGCCCATCGAGGGGATCGCGAGGACCCACAGGACGGCCGTCATGGCGATCGGCTGGCGGCCGTGGTCGGGCGCCTCGGCGCCTCGGCCCCGGAAGGTCCGCAGCCACAGGCGGAGCGCGTAGGCGGCCGTCAGGAGGGCCGTCAGGAGGCCCGCGACGAGGACGGTCCAGCCGGCCCCGGCGGGGGCGACGTCCCGGTCGCCGAGCGCGGTGTGCTCGGCGGCCACCAGGACGGCCTCCTTCGAGAAGAAGCCGGCGAAGGGCGGGATCGCGGCGAGCGCGAGGAGGGCGACGGTCATCGTCCAGTACGCGTCCGGGACGCGCTTCGCGAGGCCGCTCATCCGGGACATGGCGGTGAGCGAGTTCGTGCCGGCGGCGTGGATGACGGTGCCGGCGGCGAGGAACAGCAGCGCCTTGAACGCGGCGTGCGAGAGGAGGTGGAAGACGGCCGCCCCGCGGTCTCCGACGGCGAGGGCGCCGGCCATGTAGCCGAGCTGGCCGATCGTCGAGTAGGCGAGGACCCGCTTGATGTCGTCCTGCGCGAGCGCGGCGAGCGCCGAGCCGACCATCGTCACCGCGGCCATCACGGCGAGCACGGTCATCGCGGCGGCCGAGGCGGCGAACACAGGCAGCAGCCGGGCCGTGAAGTAGATGCCGGCGGCGACCATCGTCGCCGCGTGGATGAGCGCGGAGACGGGGGTGGGGCCGGCCATCGCGTCCGGGAGCCAGGTGTGCAGCGGGAACTGCGCGGACTTGCCCGCCACGCCCGCGAGCAGCAGCAGGGCGATCAGCGTGGGGTGGTCGAGGCCGCCGCTCGCGACGGTGCCGAGGACGCCGGTGATCTGGAAGGTGCCGGCGTCGGTGGCGAGCGCGAAGAGGCCGATGAGGAAGGGGACGTCGCCGAGCTTGGTGACGAGGAAGGCCTTCAGGGACGCGGCCCGCGCCTCGGGCGTCTCCCAGTAGTGGCCGACGAGGAAGTACGAGCAGATGCCCATGATCTCCCAGCCGACCAGGAGCACCATCAGGTCGCCGGAGTAGACGACGAGCAGCATCGCGGAGGTGAAGAGGGAGACGAGCGCGGCGTACGAGGGGTAGCGCGGGTCCTCGCGGAGGTAGCCGGTCGAGTACACCTGCACACAGGTCGCGATCACGCAGACGAGCACGGCGACGAGGGCGGCGAAGCCGTCGATGTAGAGGCTCAGGTCGATGGGGACGGAGCCGGTCGGCGTGAGCTGGGTGGAGGCCTCGATGGTCTTCCCGCCGCCCTGGCGGACGGCGACGAGGACGGCCAGGACGGCCGCGGCGAGCGTCGGGAGCACGGCGAGCGGGCGGACGAAACCGGGCGCGGTGCGGCCGAGGAGGAGTCCGGCGACGGAGCCGAGGAAGGGCAGGAGGGGGACGAGGACGGCGAGGGTGGTCGTGGTCACGCGGCGGCCTCGGCCTTCTCGTCGGTGGGTTCCCTCCGGCCGTCGGGGATGTCCGACTCCTCGGCCGTGTCGCGGAGGCGGTCGATGTCCGAGGTCCCCTTGCTGCGGTGGACCATCAGGACGATCGCCAGACCGATGCCGATCTCCGCGGCGGCGATGGCGATGGTGAAGAGGGTGAGGGCCTGGCCCGCGTGCAGGGTGTCGCGGAGCCAGACGTCGAAGGCGACCAGGTTGAGGTTGACGGCGTTGAGCATCAGCTCGACGGACATCAGGACCAGGATCGCGTTGCGGCGGGCGAGGACGCCGTACAGGCCGACGCAGAAGAGCAGGGCGGCGAGGACGGCGGGGTAGGCGAGGTGCATCAGCGCTCCTGCTCCTTCTTGCGGGAGAGGACGATCGCGCCGACCAGCGCCGCGAGGAGGAGCACCGAGAGCGCCTCGAAGGGCAGCACCCAGTGCCGGAAGAGGACGGCGCCGGTGACCTCGGTCGAGCCCTGGACGGCACCGTCGAGGTCGATCCACGTCGTGCGGAAGGCGTCGACGACCACCCAGACCAGGGCGACGGCGGCGGTCAGCGCGACCGCGAGGGCGACCGGCCGGTTGCCGGAGTCGGCGTCCGGGGAACGGCCGATGGGCGCCTTGGTGAGCATCAGGCCGAAGAGGAGGAGGACGACGACGGAACCGACGTAGATCAGCACCTGCACCCAGGCGATGAACTCCGCGGTCAGGAGCAGGTACTCGACGGCGAGCCCGCCGAGCGCCACGACCAGCCACAGCGCGGCGTGCACGAGCTGCCGGGTGGTGACCGTGACGAGGGCCGCGCCGAGGGTCACGAGGCCGACGAGGACGAAGGCGATCTCGACGCCGGAGGGCGAGAGGAAGCCCTGCGTCTGCTGCGCCGTGGCGGCGAGGGTCACTGCTGGTCCTCCTGGGCCTCGGCCGCGGCGGCCGCGGCGGCGGCCTTCTCCGCGGCCTTGCGGGCGGCGGCGATCTCCTTCGGCTCCTCCGCGCGCGGGTCGAGCGCGGGCGGCTCGGGCACCGTCCACATCCACTCTCGGAGCTTGTCGCGCTCGTGGGTGAGCTCGTGGATGTCGGTCTCCGCGTACTCGAACTCCGGCGACCAGAACAGCGCGTCGAACGGGCACACCTCGATGCAGATGCCGCAGTACATGCAGAGGGAGAAGTCGATGGCGAACCGGTCGAGGACGTTCCGGCTGCGCTCGCGGCCGCCGGGCGCGGCGGCCGGCACCGTCTCCTTGTGGGAGTCGATGTAGATGCACCAGTCGGGGCACTCACGGGCGCACAGCATGCACACCGTGCAGTTCTCCTCGAACAGGCCGATGACCCCGCGCGTACGGGGCGGCAGCTCGGGCTGCACCTCCGGGTACTGCGCGGTGACCGTCTTCCTCGTCATCGTGCGGAGGGTGACGGCGAGGCCCTTGGCGAGGCCGGAGCCGGGGATGGGAGGCATGGTTACTGGATCGCCACCTTCACGATGCCGGTGAGTGCGATCTGCGCGAGCGCGAGCGGGACGAGGGCCGTCCAGGCCAGCTTCTGGAGCTGGTCCTCGCGCAGCCGCGGGTACGTCACCCGCAGCCAGATCACGACGAACGCGAGGACCGCGGTCTTGAGCAGGGTCCACACCCAGCCCAGGCCGTCGCCCCCGAAGGGGCCGTGCCAGCCGCCGAGGAACAGGACGGTGGTGAGACCGCACAGCACGACGATGCCCGCGTACTCGGCGAGCAGGAACAGGGCGAAGCGCAGGCCGGTGTACTCCGTGTACGCGCCGAAGATGATCTCCGAGTCGGCGACCGGCATGTCGAACGGCGGCCGCTGGAGCTCCGCGAGACCCGCCACGAAGAAGACGACCGCGCCGACGATCTGCCACGGCACCCACCACCACTCGAAGGCGTCCAGGACGCCGGGGATCGAGACGGTGCCGGCGGCCATCGCGACGGACGCGGCGGCGAGCAGCATCGGAAGTTCGTACGCGAGCAGCTGGGCGGCCGTCCGCAGACCGCCGAGCAGCGAGAACTTGTTCGCCGACGCCCAGCCCGCCATCAGGCTGCCGAGGACGCCGACGCCCATCACGGCCAGCGCGAAGAAGATGCCCGCGTCGATCACCTGGCCGACGGCGCCCTCGCCGGGCCCGATCGGGATCACGACGAGCACGAGCAGGTACGGCAGGAGCGCGACGGCCGGCGCGATCTGGAAGACCCGGCGGTCGGCCTCGGCCGGCACCACGTTCTCCTTCTGTGCGAACTTCACGCCGTCCGCGACCAGCTGCGCCCAGCCGTGGAACCCGCCCGCGTACATGGGGCCCAGCCGTCCCTGCATGTGCGCCATGACCTTGTGCTCCGCCTGTCCCACGACGAGCGGCAGCACCAGGAACACCGCGAGCAGGATCAGCAGCCGCAGGGCGACGTCGAGTGCGTCATTCACGCGGGATCGCCTCCGGCGGGGTCGGTCGGTTCTTTGCCGCCCTTCGGGGCGGCGGGTTCGTCGGACGCGGGGGCCGCGCCGTCGTCCGGCTCGGCCGCGCCGTCCTGGGGCTCCGGCTTGCCAGCCGGCCCGGGCTGGTCGCCTTGCGGCTCGGGCCCGGCGGCCGCGGCGGGCTCTTCGGCCTGCGGCTCGGGCTCGGCGGCCGGGGCAGGCTGGTCGGCCTGCGGCTCGGGCTCGGCGGCCGACCCGGGCTTTTCGGCCTGCGGCTCGGGCCGGTCGGCCGGGGCGGCGGGGGCCTCGGGTCCCGCCTCCGTGCCGCCGTCCGCGGTGGGCGGGGCTGCCGGTTCGTCGTCGAAGGCCGGGCGGGCGTGGTGCCACGGGGCGTCCGAGCTGCGGGTGCGCGGGGTGGCCGGGGCGGCGCCCTCCGCGCGGGGGGCCTGGCTGGCCGAGCCGTCGGCCGCCGAGCGGCTGCGGCGCGGCGGGCGGGCCGCCGGGGATTCGGGGGCCGCGTCCGGGGCCGGAGTGCCGGTCGCCCCGCCGGGGGCGGGGGTCACGGCCTCGGGGGTCGGGGCCGCCGGGGCCTGGCTGGCGGAGCCTTCCGTGACCGAGCGGGCGCGGCGGACGGGGCGGTCGCCGGCGGCGGCGCGGGCCGGGCGGTCGCCGGCGGCGGCGCGGGCGGGGCGGGCGGGGGCAGGGGGGAGCTGGCCCTTGAGGGGGCCCCATTCGTTGGGGTCGGGGACGCCCGGAGGGAGCATCTGGCGGCGCTTGGGGCCGCCGCCGTCGTGGGACTCGCCCGGCTCCTTGGCTCCGGGCCAGGCCTTGGCGACGCGGGCGGCGAGGACGAAGTCCTTGCGGAGGGGGTGGCCCTCGAAGTTCTCGGGGAGGAGGAGGGGGACGAGGTGGGGGTGGCCGGCGAAGTCGACGCCGAACATCTCGTGGGTCTCGCGCTCGTGCCAGCCGGCGCCCGCGTACACCTCGATCGCCGTCGGGAGGACGGGCGCGGAGTGCGGGACCGTCGTGCGGAGGAGGAGGCGGCGGGGTCGGCCGCCGGCGAGGGACACCACGTGCGCGCAGACGCGGAAGCCGGTGCCCGGCTCGTCGACCGCGCTCAGCCAGTCGAAGTAGGTGCAGCCCAGCGCGTCGCGGGCGGTGGTGAGGGCGGCGATCCAGGACGCCGGCGGGACGTCGACGGTCAGCAGGTCGTACGCCTGCTCCGCCGTCGCCTCCTCGCCGAAGACGTCCGTCACGGCGCCGGGGAGGGAGTCGTACGCGCTCATGCGGTGCCTCCCGGCGGCGGGACCAGGGGGCTCGTCAGCTGGGAGACGGAGGCGGCGGTGGCGTACCGCTCGGCCAGGTTCTCCCGGGCGATCTTCTCCTGGAGCTTGAGGATGCCCTGGAGCAGCGCTTCGGGGCGGGGCGGGCAGCCGGGCACGTACACGTCGACGGGGATGATCTGGTCGACGCCCTTGGTGACGGAGTACGAGTCCCAGTAGGGGCCGCCGCAGTTGGAGCAGGCGCCGAAGGAGATGACGTACTTCGGCTCGGGCATCTGCTCGTAGAGCCGCTTCACGGCCGGGGCCATCTTGTCCGTCACCGTGCCGGAGACGATCATCAGGTCGGCCTGGCGCGGGCCGGGCGCGAAGGGGATCACGCCGAGCCGGATGAAGTCGTGCCGGGCCATCGACGCAGCGATGAACTCGATCGCGCAGCAGGCGAGGCCGAAGTTGAAGACCCACAGGCTGTAGCGGCGGCCCCAGTTCAGGACCACCTTCATGGGCTCGGGGGCCAGGCGGGCGAGCGGCCCCAGCTTGGGAGCGGGCACGGGTGCGGGCAGCGGTGTTACGTCCATGACAGGACGCCCTTCTTGTACGCGTAGAGCAGCCCCACGGCCAGGAAGCCGAGGAAGACGAACATCTCGACCAGGGTCGCGGCGCCGTAGCCGGGCGCGGCGAAGACCGTCGCCCAGGGGAAGAGGAAGATCGAGTCGACGGCGAAGACGACGTAGAGGAAGGCGTACACGTAGTAGCGGACCTGGGTGTGCGCCCAGCCCTCCCCCACGGGGTCGACACCGCACTCGTACGTGAGGAGCTTCTCGGGCGTCGGCACGACCGGCCTGAGCAGCCGGTTGGCCGTGAACGCCACGGCCACGAAGAGCACGCCGACGACGGCGAGCAGGCCGACGACGGAGTACGTCTGGAAGTAGTCCGCCGCGTCGGCCGCGACAACGGTCGGTTCCCGCACGTCCGCCCCTCGGTCTCGTTGTCTCATGAGTCACTTCTGTACGGACGCGAGTCTAGGCCCTGCTAAAGGGACCGTAAGCAGTCGCGGGTGGGGATAACCCCCCTCCCCCTCACCCACCTCCCCCATGGCATCGCGCCGTCCCCGACCGGCACTCTGGGGACCATGAGCGCCGATCTTGATCCCGCCGAGTCCACCGACTCCGCCGCCGCCCCCCGCCCGCCGCTCCGGTTCGCCTACGGGAAGGAGACCTGGAAGGAGATCGCCTTCCTCCTCTCCAACCTCTTCACGGCGGTGGCCGGATTCGTCTACGCGGTCGTGAGCGTCCTCCTCGGCGTGGGCCTCTCGGTCACCGTCATCGGCCTCCCGCTGCTCGCCCTCGGGCTCGGCGGCGCGCGCTGGATCGGCCGCTCGGAACGCGCCCGCGCCCGCGGCCTGCTCGGGGTCCGCGTCCCCGAGCCGTCCCCGCTGCCCCGGCGCCGCGGCTTCTTCACCTGGCTGTGGACCTCCCTGAAGGACCCGGTGGCCTGGCGGACCCAGCTCTACGGGCTGATCCGGCTGCCCTGGGGGATCGTGACGTTCACCGTCGGCCTGGTCTCGCTGTTCGTCCTCTGGCCCGTCCTGCCGTTCCTCGCCCGCGGCCTCTCCCACGCCGACCGCGCCATGGTCCGGGGGCTGCTCTCCCCCTCCGACGAGCTGGAGCGGCGGATCGCCGAACTCGAATCGGACCGCGGCGTCGTCGTCGACACCGCCGCCGCCGACCTGCGGCGCATCGAACGCGACCTCCACGACGGCGCCCAGGCCCGGCTCGTCGCCCTCGCCATGGGCCTCGGCCTCGCGAAGGAGAAGCTGCTCGACGACCCGGAGACGGCCGCGGCGATGGTCGACGAGGCGCACGGCGAGGTCAAGCTCGCCCTCCAGGAACTCCGCGACCTCGCCCGCGGCATCCACCCCGCCGTCCTCACCGACCGCGGCCTCGACGCCGCCCTCTCCGCCGTCGCCTCCCGCTGCACCGTGCCGGTGAAGGTCGGCGTCGACCTGGCGGAGCGGCCCGCCGAGGCCATCGAGGGCATCGCCTACTTCACCGTCTCCGAACTCCTCCAGAACGTCTCCAAGCACGCCCGCGCCCGCTCCGCCTCCGTCGACGTCTGGCGCGCCGACGACCGGCTCCTCCTCCAGGTCCGGGACGACGGTGTCGGCGGCGCCCGCCTCGACGGCGGCACCGGCCTCGCGGGGCTCGCCGAACGACTCGGCGCCGTCGACGGCCTCCTCGTCCTCGACTCCCCCGACGGCGGCCCGACGACCGTGACGGCGGAGCTGCCGTGGCGGTCGCGACCGGGGGCGTGACGGGCGCGGGCAGGTGGGGTGGGGGGTGCGGGGGTGGGGGGTGCACGGGTGGGGGTGCACGGGTGCCCGTACGCGGGGATCCGCGGCGCCGGCTCCCCGCCGGCTCCCCCGGCTCCCCCGGCTCCTTCCCGCTCCCGCCAGTCCCCCTTCCGGCTCCCCGGCCCCTCCGGGTAGGGAAAACCCCCGCCCGTAGACGCCCACCCGCCTCATGGTCCGGATCGCGGCGGAACGGAAGGCTGGAGCACGTACCGCCGGACCTGTCCGAGCATCCTGAGTAGAGAAGGACGACCGATGGCCTCCCCCCGTCTTCCCGCCGCGATCCGCGCGCCGTTCGAGGCCCGCACCTGGCGTGCCTTCGGCTACGTGCTGATCGGGCTGCCGCTCAGCGTCTTCTGGTTCTCGCTGTCCGTCGCTTTCGTGTCGGCCGGTGCGGGGCTGCTCATCACGTTCCTCGGGGTGCCGATCCTCGCCGGGGCGCTCGCCATGTGCCGGGGCTTCGGCGCCGTGGAACGGGCCCGGGCGCGCGGTCTGCTCGGGCACGACGTGGGCGCGCCGGAGCCGGTGCGCGGCCGGACCGGCGGGGCGTTCTCGTGGATGGGGGCCATGCTGAAGAGCGGCGCGTCCTGGCGGCACCTGCTGTACGCGGTCGTGCACATGCCGTGGGCGGTGTTCTCGTTCTCCGTGACGGTGGCCCTCTGGACCTGGGGCTGGAGCCTCTTCACGTACCCGCTGTGGCAGTGGGTCTTCCCCACCTGGGTGGGACAGGACGGCATCCAGCTGTACGGCGACGCCACCCACTCCTTCTACCTCGACGCGCCCTTCGAGATCGCCGTCACCAGCCTCATCGGCCTCGTCTTCGTCCTCATCGGCCCCTGGGTGCTGCGCGGACTCGTCTCCGTCGACCGACTCCTCGTCACCGGCCTCCTCGGCCCCTCCCGGCTCGCCTCCCGCGTCACCGAACTGGAGTCCGACCGCGGCATCGTCGTCGACACCGCCGCCGCCGACCTGCGGCGCATCGAACGCGACCTCCACGACGGCGCCCAGGCCCGGCTCGCCGCGCTCGCCATGGACCTGGGGCTCGCCAAGGAGAAGCTCTCCCAGGACCCCCAGGCGGCGGCCGTCCTCGTCGACGAGGCGCACGGCGAGGTCAAGCTCGCCCTCCAGGAACTCCGCGACCTCGCCCGCGGCATCCACCCCGCCGTCCTCACCGACCGCGGCCTCGACGCCGCCCTCTCCGCCGTCGCCTCCCGCTGCGCCGTCCCCGTCTCCGTCTCCGTCGACCTCCCCGCCCGCCCCGTACCCGCCATCGAGGGCATCGCCTACTTCACCGTCTCCGAGCTCCTCCGCAACGTCACCTCGCACGCCCGCGCCCGGCGCGCCTGGGTCGACGTCTGGCGCAGCGGCGACCGCCTCATGATCCAAGTGCGCGACGACGGGGTCGGCGGCGCCGAGGTCTCCGACGGCCACGGCCTCGCCGCCCTCTCCGCCCGCGTCGACGCCGTCGACGGCGTCCTCGCCGTCTCCTCCCCCGCCGGCGGTCCCACGTCGGTGACGGCCGAACTTCCCTGGCGCGCGTAGCCCTCAGCGGGCGGCGATCGGGGCCCCTGCGCTGCGGCTCCAGCCGGGGGGCCTCCTTGAACCCGCACTCCGCCGCCCGCCGGGCCTCTGCCCCCTGGTTGTGGGCAGAGGCGGGGACGCCGCCGTTCGGTTAAGAGGGATGTTCACGGTGGGGTGGGGGGCGGTGACATGCTGGGGGTTGTTGTCGGGTTGTGGGAGTGGGGGGCGTGGTGGAGCGGGTTCGGGTGGTCATCGCGGAGGATTCGGTGCTGCTGCGGGAGGGGCTGACGCGGCTGCTGACGGATCTGGGGCACGAGGTCGTCGCGGGGGTGGGGGACGGCGAGGCGCTGGTGGAGACGGTGGCCGGCCTCGCGGGCGAGGGCGCGCTGCCGGACGTGGTGGTGGCGGACGTGCGGATGCCGCCGACGCACACGGACGAGGGCGTGCGGGCGGCGGTGCGGCTGCGGAAGGAGCACCCGGGACTGGGTGTGCTCGTGCTGTCGCAGTACGTGGAGGAGCAGTACGCCACCGAACTGCTGGCCGGTTCCAGCCGGGGTGTGGGGTATCTGCTGAAGGACCGGGTCGCGGAGGTCCGGGAGTTCGTGGACGCGGTGGTGCGGGTGGCCGGGGGCGGTACGGCCCTGGACCCGGAGGTGGTGCAGCAGCTGCTGGGGCGGAGCCGTCAGCAGGACGTGCTGGCGAACCTGACCCCGCGGGAGCGGGAGGTCCTGGGCCTCATGGCGGAGGGCAGGACGAACTCGGCGATCGCGAAGGCGCTGGTGGTGAGCGACGGCGCGGTGGAGAAGCACATCAGCAATATTTTCCTGAAGCTGGGCCTTTCCCCGAGTGACGGTGATCATCGCCGGGTACTTGCGGTGTTGACGTATCTGAAGTCCTGATCATCTGACACCTTGTCAGATAGCCTGGCCCTAGACCCAAGGGATGAGACGGAATGTGACTTTCCGGAACACTCCGGGTGGCGACAGAACGTGACGATTCAGGGCAAGAGGGCGTCTCAAAAAGAGGTCCGGCATGCGAGAAGTCCCGGGAGGGCCCTCCCTGCCGTCGTAGGGTGGGCCTCGGGACGGGCGGTGATCCACCGGCCGTGTCCCGAGCCTTCTCCGCCTCCGGCGGAGAGTCCCCTTGCCGCGAGGGAGGTCCAGTTCAGTGACCAGCCAGGTCAGTAGCGAGGCCGGTGAGGCCCTGCTCGGGGAGCAGCGCAGCGCCCCGGCGACGTCGCACCACGGCACCGAGAAGGAAGTGCGCCGGCTCGACCGGGTGATCATCCGCTTCGCGGGCGACTCCGGTGACGGCATGCAGCTCACGGGTGACCGGTTCACCTCGGAGACGGCGTCCTTCGGGAACGACCTCTCCACGCTGCCGAACTTCCCGGCCGAGATCCGGGCACCCGCCGGAACCCTCCCGGGCGTCTCGTCCTTCCAGCTGCACTTCGCCGACCACGACATCCTGACGCCGGGCGACGCCCCGAACGTGCTGGTCGCGATGAACCCCGCCGCGCTGAAGGCCAACATCGGGGACGTACCGCGCGGCGGCGAGATCATCGTCAACACCGACGAGTTCGCCAAGCGCGCCATGGCCAAGGTCGGCTACGCGACCTCGCCCCTCGAAGACGGCTCCCTGGACGCGTACCACGTGCATCCGGTGCCGCTGACGACGCTGACGATCGAGGCCCTCAAGGAGTTCGGCCTGTCCCGGAAGGAGGCCGAGCGGAGCAAGAACATGTTCGCGCTCGGGCTGCTCTCGTGGATGTACCACCGGCCGACCGAGGGCACCGAGACCTTCCTGCGCCAGAAGTTCGCGAAGAAGCCGCAGATCGCCGAGGCGAACGTGGCCGCCTTCCGGGCCGGCTGGAACTTCGGGGAGACCACCGAGGACTTCGCCGTCTCCTACGAGGTCGCCCCCGCGACCCGGGCCTTCCCCACCGGCACGTACCGCAACATCTCGGGGAACCTGGCCCTCTCGTACGGGCTGATCGCCGCGGGCCGCCAGGCGGACCTGCCGCTCTACCTCGGCTCGTACCCGATCACCCCCGCCTCGGACATCCTCCACGAGCTGTCCAAGCACAAGAACTTCGGCGTGCGCACCTTCCAGGCCGAGGACGAGATCGCCGGCATCGGCGCCGCGCTCGGCGCGGCCTTCGGCGGCTCCCTCGCGGTGACGACGACGTCCGGCCCCGGCGTGGCGCTCAAGTCCGAGACCATCGGCCTGGCCGTCTCCCTGGAGCTGCCGCTGCTGATCGTCGACATCCAGCGCGGCGGCCCGTCCACCGGCCTGCCGACCAAGACCGAGCAGGCCGACCTCCTCCAGGCCATGTACGGGCGCAACGGCGAGGCCCCGGTCCCGGTCGTGGCCCCCAGGACCCCGGCGGACTGCTTCGACGCGGCCCTGGAGGCCGCCCGGATCGCGCTCACCTACCGCACCCCGGTCTTCCTCCTCTCCGACGGCTACCTCGCCAACGGCTCCGAGCCCTGGCGGATCCCCGAGGTCGAGGAGCTCCCCGACCTGCGGACCCTGTTCGCCACCGGCCCGAACCACACGCTCGACGACGGCACCGAGGTCTTCTGGCCGTACAAGCGCGACCCCGAGACCCTCGCCCGCCCGTGGGCCGTGCCCGGCACCCCGGGCCTCGAACACCGCATCGGCGGCATCGAGAAGCAGGACGGCACGGGCAACATCTCGTACGACCCCGCCAACCACGAGTTCATGGTCCGCACCCGTCAGGCCAAGATCGACGGCATCGACGTCCCCGACGTCGAGGTCGACGACCCGGACGGCGCGAGCACCCTGGTCCTGGGCTGGGGCTCCACCTACGGCCCGATCACAGCGGCCGTCCGCCGCCTCCGGGTCGCCGGCAAGCCCATCGCCCAGGCCCACCTGCGCCACCTCAACCCCTTCCCGAAGAACCTCGGCGAGGTCCTGAAGCGGTACGAGAAGGTCGTCGTCCCCGAGATGAACCTCGGCCAGCTCGCCACCCTCGTCCGGGCGAAGTACCTCGTCGACGCCCGCAGCCACACCCAGGTCAACGGCATGCCGTTCAAGGCCGAGCAGCTCGCCGCCGCCCTCAAGGAGGCCATCGATGCCTGAGCCCACGGAGACCCTGCTCAGCCTGGTCCCCAAGGCCGAGGCGCAGCAGACCATGAAGGACTTCAAGTCCGACCAGGAGGTCCGCTGGTGTCCCGGCTGCGGTGACTACGCCGTGCTCGCCGCCGTCCAGGGGTTCATGCCCGAACTCGGCCTGGCGAAGGAGAACATCGTCTTCGTCTCCGGCATCGGCTGCTCCTCCCGCTTCCCGTACTACATGAACACCTACGGGATGCACTCCATCCACGGCCGCGCCCCGGCCATCGCCACCGGCCTCGCCACCTCCCGCCGCGACCTGTCGGTGTGGGTCGTCACCGGCGACGGCGACGCGCTGTCCATCGGCGGCAACCACCTGATCCACGCCCTGCGCCGCAACGTGAACCTCAAGATCCTGCTCTTCAACAACCGGATCTACGGGCTCACCAAGGGCCAGTACTCCCCCACCTCCGAGGTCGGCAAGATCACCAAGTCGACCCCGATGGGCTCCCTCGACTCCCCCTTCAACCCGGTGTCGCTGGCTCTCGGCGCGGAGGCCTCCTTCGTCGCCCGCACGGTCGACTCCGACCGCAAGCACCTCACCGAGGTCCTTCGCCAGGCCGCCGCGCACGACGGCACCGCGCTGGTCGAGATCTACCAGAACTGCAACATCTTCAACGACGGCGCCTTCGAGGTCCTCAAGGACAAGGACCAGGCCCAGGAGGCCGTGATCCGGCTGGAGCACGGGCAGCCGATCCGCTTCGGCACCGACGACGCCAAGGGCGTCGTCCGCGATCCCGCCACCGGCGACCTCCAGGTCGTCGCCGTCACCCCGGAGAACGAGTCGCGGATCCTCGTCCACGACGCCCACTCCGCCACCCCCACGACGGCCTTCGCGCTCTCGCGGCTCGCCGACCCGGACACCCTCCACCAGACCCCCATCGGCGTCTTCCGGTCCGTCGAACGACCGGTGTACGACACGCTGATGGCGGAACAGCTGGAGACCGCCGTGGAACGGCACGGCAAGGGCGACCTCGGTCAGCTCCTCGCCGGCAACGACACCTGGACGGTCGTCGGCTGACCCGCCCGTACGGCGTCGGGGGCCCGGTCCACGGGAACGGACCGGGCCCCTTTCACGTGCCCTTCGCCGCCGCCTCGTCGAACTTCCCGAGGAAGCGGGGCACTCCGCCCTTCACCTGCCAGAGGAAGAGGCCCAGGAGGGCGACGGGCAGGTTCCCCTCCGTCCGGTTCACGTACTCCTTGATGAGCCCTTGGTACGAGCTCCGCACCAGGCTGTTCCGGACACCCGCGGCCACCGATTCGGCGTTGTTGGCGCTCGCGGTACGCAGCCCCTGGAGCGCCCAGTTGGCGGCGTCGTACGCCTCCGTCGCGAACCGTTCGACGGGGGTCCCGGCGGAGAGACCCCAGCGCTTCCGGTAGGCGGCCGTGAACGTCCGCGCCGCCGGGAGCCCGTCGGGATCCACGTAGCCCGTGCCGAAGTACCAGCCTTCGGCGGCCGGGCCCGCGACGGCGAGGAACTCGGGCTGGAGCACGTACTCGACGCTGCCGCAGGGGCCCCGGTAGCCCTGGTCGCGCAGGGCCCTGGCACACAGCGCGGCCCGGCGCGGCGACGCCCCCGCGAAGAACACGCCCTGCGGGTCGGTCGCGAGGGCGGCTCGTACGGCGGCGCCGAAGTCCTCGCTGTCCGCCTCCACGGGGTGCGAGGTCACCGACCCGTCCTTCTTCCCCGACGGTGGGTAGTCCTTCAGGTTCTTGACGAGCAGCCAGCTGTACTCTCCGGCGGCCCGGTCCTCCACGACGGCGGTCCGGTAGGCCTTGTGCTCGACGAGATAGCGGAGGAAGGCAAGGGACATCATCCCCTGCTGGGTTCGGGGCTGGAAGTAGGTGGTCTTGGCATCCTGGCCCCTGATCTGAGTGGCCGGGACGTCGGCGATGACGCTCGCCAACGACATCGCGTGGAGCGTGAGTTCGTTCGCGGCGGCGGCAGCGGTCGGCGCCGTCGTCGGCCCCAGGACGCCGATCAGTCTCGGGTCCTTGAGCAGAGCCAGCGCGGCAGCCTTGGCGCGCTCCGGCTTCCCCCCGTCGTCCTCGACCCGGAGGCGTACGTCGCATGGCCGGTCGGCGCGGGCGTTGAACTCCTCCACGGCCAGCCGGATGCCTCGCTCCTGCCCCCGCCCGTCCGACTTGGTGGGGCCGCTCAGATCTGTGAGGACGCCGATCGTGTACGAGGCGAGGGGGCCGCCGGTGCCGCCCGTTCCCGTGCCCGGCCCGCCCGGTGAGCGGGTCAGGAGCCAGGCGGTGAGGCCGCCGGCGCCCGCGACGGCGGCGGTGGAGCCGGCGATCAGCAGCCGACGCCGCGAGACTCCCGTGGGCCGGTCCTCCTGGGTGAGCAGGGTCGGGTCGGCGACGGGCAGGTCGAGGACGCGGGTGGAGCGCTGGGCGATCAGCGCGGGCAGGCCGGGTGGGAGCCAGTCGCCCGCCGGGCCGTCGGCCTCGCCCAGCGCGGCCCGCACGTCGGCGGCCGTGGGCCGGGCCGCCGGGTCCTTGGCGAGGCAGGCGGTGACCAGGGGCAGGAGGGTGTCGGGCACGTCGTCGAGGTCGGGTTCCTCGTGGACGGTGCGGTAGACGACGGCCGCCACCGCGCCCGCGCCGAAGGGCCGTTCGCCGGTGAGGGCGTAGGCGAGGACGCAGCCAAGCGAGAAGACGTCGCTGGCCGGGCCGACCTCGCCGGCGCCGGTGACGCGGGCCTGTTCCGGTGCGAGGAAGCCGGGGGTGCCGATCATCGCGTCGGTGGCGGTCAGGGCGGTCGCTCCGGCGGAGCGGGCGATGCCGAAGTCGATGAGGCGGGGCCCGTCGAGGGCGAGGAGGACGTTGCCGGGCTTGACGTCGCGGTGGACGAGCCCGGCCTCGTGCATGTCGACGAGCGCGGAGGCGAGCCGGGCGCCCAGGGCCCGGACGGTCGGCTCGGGGAGGGCGCCGTGCAGGGCGACGGCCTCGGCGAGCGAGGGCCCTGGCACGTACTCGGTGGCGAGCCAGGGTTCGCGGGCCTCCGGGTCCGCGCCGAGGACGCGGACGACCCAGCGGCCGGTGATGCGCTCGGCGGCGCGGGCCTCGCGGCGGAACCGCTCCCGGAAGCCGGGGTCGGCCGCGTGCTCGGCGCGGATGAGCTTGAGCGCGGCGAGCGTCCCGCCGGCGGAACGGGCGAGGAAGACCACGCCCATGCCGCCGGCGCCGAGCCGCCCGAGGAGCCGGTAGCCGGCGAGGGTCGACGGGTCGGCCTTGCGGAGCGGCTGCACGGGTCAGGCCTTCTTGTCGTTCTTGGGCTTGTTCGGCAGCAGGGGCGCGGAGCCGATCGGCTTGTACGCGCCGTTCTGCACCGCGAAGACGAACGTGCCGCCCATCCCCAGGTCGCCGTACTCGTTGAAGTTGTACCCGCCCATCACGCCCTTGTAGTCCTGCTTGCGCAGCGCGGCCCACAGGCCCTTGCGCGCGGGTTTGCCGCCGGCCTTCGCCTGGGCCGCCAGCTGCTCGATCGTCATCGTGACCACGTCGTACGACTCGCCGGCGTAGTACGCGGGGGCCGTCCCGAACCGCTTGCGGTGGGCGGCGATGAAGGCGGCGGCCGTCTTCTGCGTGGCGGGGTCGGCGACGGGCGCGCACACGAACCAGCCTTCGGCGGCGGCTCCCGCCTGCTGGAGGAACTCCTTGCCGAAGACGGCCTGGCCGGTGAACCTCGCTCCGGTGAAGCCGAGTTCGGTCAGCGCCCGGGCGGCGAGGACGGCGGTCTCGGTGACGCCGCAGTGGACGTAGGCGTCGATGCCGGCGTCGATCATCTCGCCGAGCACCCGGCGGTACGCGCCGGCGTCGGCGTGGGCGGGGACGACCCGGAAATGCGGGGCGATGCCGGCCTGGCCGAAGCCGAAGCGGACGCCGCCGGTGACCTGCCAGCTGTACTGGTCCTCGGTACGGTCCTCCAGGACTCCGGGGCGGCGGATCGCCGGCAGCAGGGTGGCGGCGAAGGAGAGGTGGGTGCCCGCGCTGATGTGGTTGGGGATGGCGCGCAGGAGCGTCTCGTTCCACGAGCTGCCCGAGCGCAGGGTGAGCAGGTTGTATCCGGCCGACACGGTGATCAGCGGGATACCGGCCTCCTCGAAGGCGGGCATGACGGCCTGGCCGACGGCGTCGGTGGTGGGGCCGAGGACCGCGAGGACGCCGGGGTCGGTGGTGAGGGGCTTGACGGTCTCCAGGACGCGGGACGCGTCGCCCCGGTCGTCGACCACCTTGAGGGCGAGCGTGAAGGGCTTGTCCTTGCGGGCGTTGAACTGCTCGACGGCGAGGCGCGCGCCGCGCTCCTGGGCCTGGCCGATCTCCTTGGCGGGCCCGGACAGGTCGGCGAGGACACCGATCGTCCAGCTGGTGCGGGGCGGTACGGGCTTCTTGCCGCCCTTGCCGTCCGTCTCCTTGTCGTCCCCGAGCCCCGCCCAGACGGCCGCCGCGCCGCCGCCGACGGCCAGCACGGCGGCGCCCGAGGCGAGCAGCAGGAAGCCGCGTCGGCTCTTCTCCGGGGCGGCCGGGCCGGTGGTGGCGCCGGCCTCGGTGACGTCGATCTCGGGGAGGGCGAGCATCCGGGCGGAACGTTCGGCGATGGTCCGGACGACGGGGGCGGGCAGCCATTCGGCGCCGTCGCCGGGGCGGTCCTCGACGAGCTGGACCCCGATCTCGGCCGCGGTGGGCCGTCCGGCGGGGTCCTTGGCGAGGCAGGCGCGGACGAGGTCGAGCAGGCCTTCGGGGACGCCGGTGAGGTCGGGCTCGTCGTGGACGGTCCGGTACATCAGGGCGTCGACGGCGCCGGTGCCGAAGGGCGGGCGTCCGGTCGCCGCGTACGCGAGGAGACAGCCGAGGGCGAAGACGTCGGCGGGCGGGCCGATGGCGTCGGTGCGGGCCTCGGCCTGCTCGGGGGCGAGGAAGCCGGGGGTGCCGACGACCATGTCGGTGGCGGTGAGAGCGGTCTCGCCGGTGGCGCGGGCGATGCCGAAGTCGATGAGACGGGGGCCGTCGACGGCGAGGAGGACGTTCCCGGGCTTCACGTCCCGGTGGACGAGCCCGGCCGCGTGCACGGCGGCGAGGGCTCGGGCGACGGACCAGCCGAGGAGGCGGACGCTCCGCTCGGGCAGCGGGCCGTGCGCGGCGACGGCCTCGCCGAGGGAGGGGCCGGCGACGAAGGCGGTGGCCATCCACGGTTCGGGGGCGTCCGGGTCGGCGCCGGTGACGGGGACGGCCCAGGGGCTGGAGACCCGGCGGGCGGCCTCGACCTCGCGGCGGAAGCGGGCCCGGAAGTCGGGCTGGTCGGCCTGGTCGGCGTGGGTGACCTTGACGGCGGCGAGTTCGCCGGCGGCGGTGCGGCCGAGGTAGACGACGCCCATGCCGCCGGCGCCGAGGCGGCCGAGGAGCCGGTAGCCGGCGATCGCCGACGGGTCGGAGAGCAGCAGCGGCTGGAGGGCGCCGGGCTCGGGGCGTTCGGGCCGGGGCTGCGGGGTGGGAGTGCTCACGACTGGACCTCCAGCTCGTCCTCGACGCGTTGCAGCATGGTGACGAGGGCCTGGACCTGCGCCTGGGCCGTGCCGGTGATGGTGTCTCCGTTCAACTCCTGGTAGCCGGGGGCGCCCTTGACGACGGTGGCGACGGTGACCTGGCCGAGCCGGGACTGGTACCAGCTGTAGGGCTGCTTCCCCTTCACCGCGTCGTTGACGTAGGAGCCGCCCTCGCGGATCGCGTCGTGGGCGGTGGCGTTGCCGCCGACGCCGAAGGGGTTGCCGAGCGACATGAGTCCGGTGATGCGCTCGCCGTCGCGGAGCTTCTGGTCGGGGCAGTTCAGCGCCTCTTCGAGGGTGGAGGCCATCTCCCAGTCGGCGTCGGACTCGGTGCGGTGCACGGTGACGGTGGCGGCGACCCGCAGGACGCCCTTGCCGCCGGCCGCCGGGAGCTCGCTGTAGGCGGTGACGCTGGCGAGGACGTCCGCGGGCCGGGTGCCGGTCTCCCAGGAGCAGTTGGCTCCGAGGACGGGCCAGTAGTCCGGGTCGCTGAGGTACGGGGTGCGCTTGACGTAGCCGGGGGCCCAGGCGTCGGGTCCGGCGACGACGGCGAGGGCGAGGCGGCGGGCCTCGGCCTCGGTCTTCGGCGCGCGCTTCGGGTCGGGGGTGAAGTCGAGGGCGGTCGGGGTGGGAGCCGGGGCGGTGGTCGACGCCTTGGCGGTTCCCGGTGCGGTGCTCGCGCTCGTACTCCCCTTGCCGTCGGGTCTCTCCCCGTCGCCGGCTCCGCTGGTGCAGCCGGTTGCGATCAGGCCGCCTGCCAGTACGGCGCAGCAGGCGTGCAGAAGTCTTCGGTCCGCGTACGCCACAGTTCCCCCACGGTCCTCACGGATTCACCACGAACGGTGAGGAGATCGTACGGCCGGGCACCGACAACTCGCCTTGGTTACAACATCATTGGGACGGATCCGTGGCACGCTCGCGACGCGCGTCGTCGTAGCGGGCGCGGGCCTGCTCGACCTCGGGGACGCGGCGGTCGGTCCAGCGGGCGAGTTCCCAGACCTGGCGGGCGGCCTCCTCGCCGAGGGGGGTGAGGGAGTAGTCGACGCGGGGCGGGATGACGGGGTGGGCGTGGCGGTGGACGAAGCCGTCGCGTTCGAGGGTCTGGAGGGTCTGCGTGAGCATCTTCTCGCTGACGCGGCCGACGTGGCGGCGGAGCTCGCTGAAGCGGTAGGAGCGCTCGCGGAGCGCGATGAGGACGAGGACGCCCCAGCGGCTGGTGACGTGCTCCAGGACGAGGCGGGCGGGGCACATGGTGCCGTCGACGTCGGCGAGCAGGCCTTGCGGTTCCTTGCTTACTCCCATGCCAGTACCTTACCTCGACACCAGTACCTTACTCCAAGGTGGGTACTTACGAATGGTTAGCGCCCGACGTACGGTGAGTGCATCGCCCACCGCACCCCACGGGAAAAGGAAGCCACGCCATGAGCATCGTCGTCACCGGAGCCACCGGCCAGCTCGGCCGCCTCGTCATCGACGCCCTCCTCGCCGCCGTCCCCGCCGAGTCCGTCGCCGCCGTCGTGCGGAACAAGGAGAAGGCGGCCGACCTCGCGGACCGGGGCGTCGAGCTGCGGATCGCCGACTACAGCCGGCCCGAGACGCTGGCCGAGGCCTTCGCGGCCGGCGACCGGGTGCTGCTGATCTCGGGCAGCGAGGTCGGGCAGCGGGTGCCGCAGCACGCCGCCGTGATCGACGCGGCCAAGGCGGCGGGGGTGGCCCAGCTCGCGTACACCGGCGTCCTCGGCGGGGACGACGCCGACTTCGACCTGGCGGCCGAGCACAAGGAGACCGAGCGGCTGATCCTCGCCTCGGGCCTGCCGCACACCTTCCTCCGCAACGGCTGGTACACGGAGAACTACACGGCGAACCTCGCGCCGGTGCTGGCCCACGGCGCCGTCGTCGCCAACGCCGGCGAGGGCCGGATCGCCTCGGCGGCCCGCGCCGACTACGCCGCCGCCGCGGCCGCCGTGCTGACCGGCCCGGCCGAGGAGCACCTGGGCAGGACCTACGAGCTGAGCGGCGACACCGCCTGGTCGCTGGCCGAGTACGCGGCCGAGGTCGCCGCGCAGTCCGGCCGGGAGATCGCGTACAGCAACGTCCCCGCCGAGGCGCACCTCGCGATCCTCACCGGCGCCGGCGTCCCGCAGGTCTTCGCCGAGATCCTGGTCGACGTCGACCGGGCCGTCGAGCACGGCGCGCTCGCCGTGCGGACCGGCGACCTGGCCCGCCTGATCGGTCGGCCGACCACCCCGATCGCCGTGACGATCAAGGAAGCCCTGGCCTCCGCGTGAGGTGGTCATGACCGTATCGCGGTACGGGCATGACAACCTGCCCCGCGCGGCGCTACCTTCGACGGGACAGCACGGCGCGGGGCAGGGCAGGAGGTCCGGTGAAGACGGATGACGAAGGACGAGCAGGCTTGCTCTACGGGATCGGCGCCTACGGCATGTGGGGTCTGGTCCCGCTCTTCTGGCCGCTCCTGAAACCCGCCGGGGCGATCGAGATCCTCGCCCACCGGATGGTGTGGTCGCTGGTCTTCGTCGGAATCGCGCTGCTCGCGCTCCGCCGCTGGGGCTGGATCAGGGAGCTGGTGAGCAGCCCGCGCAAGCTCGGCATGATCACCGTGGCCGCCTCCGTCATCACGGTGAACTGGGGCCTCTACATCTGGTCCGTCAACACGGGCCACGTCGTCGAGGCCTCCCTCGGCTACTTCATCAACCCGCTCGTCACCATCGCCCTCGGCGTCCTCGTCCTGAAGGAGCGACTGCGGCCCGCGCAGTGGGCGGCGGTCGGCGTCGGTCTCGCCGCCGTGCTCGTCCTCGCGATCGGGTACGGCCGGCCGCCGTGGATCTCGCTCACCCTCGCCTTCTCCTTCGCCGTCTACGGCCTGGTGAAGAAGAAGGTCAACATCGGCGGCCTGGAGTCGCTCGCCGCCGAGACCGCCGTCCAGTTCCTGCCCGCCCTCGGCTACCTGGTGTGGCTCGGGACGCAGGACACCCTGGCCTTCGGCTCCCACGGCGCGGGCCACACGGCGCTGCTCGCCGCCACCGGCATCGTCACGGCGGTGCCGCTGATCTGCTTCGGGGCGGCGGCCATCCGCGTACCGCTGTCGACGCTGGGACTGCTCCAGTACCTGGCGCCGACCTTCCAGTTCCTGCTCGGCATCGTCTACTTCCACGAGGCGATGCCGGCGGAGCGCTGGGCGGGCTTCTCGCTCGTCTGGCTCGCCCTGACGATCCTCACCTGGGACGCCCTGCGCACGGCCCGTCGGAGCAGGGCCGAGGTCGAGGCCGCGAAGGCCACGGTGGCGGCCGAGACGGTCGCGGCCGACGCCGCGGCTCCGACCCCGAACCCGGCTCCGGACCCGGCTCCGTCCGCGCGGACGGGCGGCTGACCCCGGCCCTCGGCCTCCGCTCAGGAGGCCAGGAGGTCGTGCTCCCGGATCAGCCAGCAGACGGCGGTCAGCCGCAGGGTCGCGAAGTCGTGGCCGGCGGGCTCGGTCCACTCCGCCTCGGAGAGCCCGTCGGTGAACCCGAGGACGTAGTCGCCGAGCTCCTCGCGCCGGACGGCCCGGCGGCCCCCGGGGCCCCGCTGGGCCGGGACCAGGGCGTCGCGCACGGCCGCCGCGTGCTGGTCGACGGCGGCCGCGAGCGCCGGGTCGGAGGCGGCCTCCGAGAGCCGGGGCAGATACGCGGCGGCGACGCCGATCAGCGGACAGCCGGGCGATGCGTTCATCCCTCCACATTAGGGGCGCACGGGGACGTTCCGGCCGTGACGTCGGTCTCAGCGCGCACCCCCGGGGCCCGGAAATCCGGTGGCCCCGCCCGGCGGTCGCCCCGCACCCTGGGGCCCATGGAAGAACCGAAGTACCGGATCCGGGCGCTCCACACCCCGGACACCGTGACCGTCTACCAGGCCTACCGCCCCGGGATCGGTCTGCCGGCGGCCCGGGAGGGTCGTTTTCCGGCCGCGTGGAAGCGGGACCGGATGACGTGGATCAAGCCGTCGTTCCTGTGGATGATGTACCGCTCCGGCTGGGGCGAGAAGGAGGGCCAGGAGACGGTCCTCGCCGTGGAGATCACCCGCGAGGGCTTCGAGTGGGCCCTGCGGAACGCCTGCCTGTCGCACTACGCCCGCGGGTTCCACCCCGACCGGGCCACCTGGCAGCGGCAGTTGAAGCGGGCGCCGGCGCGCGTCCAGTGGGACCCGGAGCGCGACCTGCGGCTGCGGCCGCTGCCGCACCGGTCGCTCCAGCTCGGGCTCTCGGGCGAGGCCTCCCGCGCGTACGCGGACGAGTGGACGGTCGCGATCACCGACGTCACCGCGCTCGCCCACGAGGTCCACGGCCTGGTCCGGGCCGGCGACCCGGAGGCCGCGGGCCGGCTGCTGCCCCGCGAGGAGCCGTATCCGGTGCCCGACGGCCTCCTCGGCCACCTGCTCGTTCAGGAACCGGCGACGGAGACCGAGAAGTTGAAGTCGCCGGTGCCGAGCACGCCGTAGAGCCGCAGCCAGAGCTGCATGAGCTGCTCGGTGGCGCGGGCGCTCGACAGGTCGCCGAGGTCGACGATCCGCTCGGCCGGCCAGCCGAAGGAGCCCAGCAGGTCGGCGACGACGGCCTTCGCGGCCGCGTCGTCGCCGCTGACGAAGACGTTGTGGGCGCCGGGGACCCGGTCGGGCTCGACCATGACCGTGTTGGTCATGGTGTTGAGCGTCTTGACGACGCGCGCCTCCGGGAACGCCTTCTGGAGCTGCTCGGCGAGGCTGCCGCCGTCGAACGTGACGACCTTGGGCGGGAAGCCCTCGGAGAAGTCGAGGGCGTTGGACACGTCGACGAGGACCTTGCCCCGCAGGTTGTCGGCGCCCGCGGCCTCCAGGACGGCGAGCGAGACGAGGCCGCCGGTCGCGTTCACCACCAGCTCGGCGGGGGCCGCGGCGTCGGCGAACGTGCCGTGCCCGCTGCCGTGCTCCTCCGCCCACTTCACCGCCTCGGCGTTGTCCGCGGTGCGGGAGCCCAGCGTGACCTCGTGGCCGAGCGAGACCAGCTTGGTGGCGAGGCGGCGACCGACCTCGCCCGTTCCCAGTACGGCGATCTGCATGTACGTGCGCTCCTTCGGGGCGTGTGCACCTGCGGTTCCGGGAGCCCGACCCTACGTCCTGACGGGCGCGGACGTCGTCCCGTTTCGTCCCGGGTCGGGGACCGGCCGCCCGCGGACCTGCCGGGGCGTCAGCCCTCCCCCGCACGGGACCGGTGCGCCCGCACCTTGTGCCGGTTGCCGCACCGGTCCATCGAGCACCAACGGCGGCGCCCCGGGCGGGAGGTGTCGGCGAAGAGAAGGGCGCAGTCGTCGGCGCCGCAGACCCTGATCCGGTCGGCGTGGGGCCCGGTGAGCAGCTCGACGGCGTCCCGGGCGACGGTCGCCAGGAGCCCTGTCCCGGTGGCTCCCGGCGCCCACGCGCGCGTCCCGTCGGCGGCGATGACGGCGACCAGGGGCGCCTCGGCCGCGGCGGCGTTGACGGCGGCCAGTTCCCCGGGCGCGGGCGGAGCGCCCTCGGCCCGGGCGAGGGCGAGTCCCCAGAGCGCGTCCCTGGTCCTCCGTACGGTCGCGAGCTCCGCGGCGGTGACGGTCAGGTCGAGTCCGGGGGCGAGCCGGCACTCCCCGACCCAATCGAGCAGGCCCTCGACGCGGTCGAGGACCTCGTACTGCGCGGCGACGGGGCCGGGGCCGCCGGTGAGCAGGAGCTCCAGGCAGAGGGCACCGGCGTCGAAGCGGAAGTGCCGCCCGTCGCGGTGCAGCAGAGTCATTCCGGCGGTTCCGGCGTTTCCGGTGGCGGCCTCGGTCACGTAACCACTATAACGGGTTACATGACAGCGATGCATTGGAAGCTCGTCCTCGACGCCGCCGACCCGCATGCCCAGGCCGCCTTCTGGGCGGCCGCCCTCGGCTACCTGGAAGAGGACCACGACGCCCACATCCGGCGCCTCCTCGACCTCGGGGCCGCCCCCTCCGAGGCGACCCTCACCCTCCACGAGGACACCGACCGCGCCCGCCTCGGCTGGCGCGACCTCGCCGCCGTCCGCCACCCCGACGACCCGCACGACCCGGTGACGGGCGGCGGTCTCGGGCGCCGCCTCCTCATCCAGCGCGTCCCCGAGCCGAAGACCACCAAGAACCGCCTCCACCTCGACCTCCACCCGGCCCCCGGCACCCGGGACGACGAGGTCCGGCGGCTCGAAGCCCTCGGCGCCGACGTCCTCCGCCGCGTCGACGAACCCTCCGGTTCCTGGGTCGTCATGACCGACCCCGAGGGCAACGAGTTCTGCGTCCACTGACCCCGTCAGGGTCGCCGGACCTCGAACTGGAAGCACCCGTACTCCACGGCCCGGACGTGCACCAACGTCACCGCCGGATCCGCGAACGCCTCCGCGAACGCCCGGTCGAACCCTTCGCGCGGCACCTCCGGGAGCTCCAGCAGCCGTCCGCCGACGATCCGCCCACCCGCGTCGTACCGGCGGACGGCACGCAGCGCCCCGACCCTCTCGAACGGATACGTCCCCGACGGCGCGGGCCCCCCGCACTCCTCGGCGTGCACGAACACCGGCCCCTGCTCGTCGTACGCCCCCGGTTCGGCCCCCGCCTCCGCCGCCCACCGCCGCAGCGGCGCGTACGACACGAGCGCGATCCGCTCCCCCACGGCGGACGACCGCAGACAGCAGCGCAACGGAGCCCCGCCCTCCGCGTCCGCGTACGGCACCGGCGCACTCCCGGCGTCATCGGAGGCCCGCAACTCGGCGAGGACGGCGGTCGGGATGGGCCGGGCCGCGTACGCGGTCGCGGCGTCGGCGCGGGTGTCGATGCCGGTGCCGGCTTCGGTGTCGGTGTCGATCTCGATGTCGATGCTCATGCGCCCAGCGTCACGCGCGGCGCCCCCCGCCGCTGGCGCAATTCGGACACGGTGCTCGGCCCCTCCCCCTACGCCCGCCGCACCGCCTGCGCCTCCGCCCGCTCGACCGACGCCCGGCCGTGCACGTGGACCAGGGCCAGGTGGAAGAGGGCCGGGGCCAGCGGGGCCCAGCGGTGGCGGCGTTCCGGGGACAGGAGGTAGCGCGTGACGTCGGCCGTGCGGAAGGGGACGTACTCGATGGTCTCGTGCTCCCACCGGTCCGCGACGCCCCTGCTCATGCGCGCCTGGAGCTGGTCGCCCGTCAGGTCGTTCAGGCGCGCGTAGAAGTGGGCGCTCCAGTGGCGCTTGCCGACGTCGAGGACGAAGGCGAGCAGCGTGAGCGTGTACTCGTGCGGCTCGATCGACAGCTCCTCGCGCATGCCCCGGCGGGCGACGGCGTGCAGGTCGGGGGCGTTGCGCCCGGCGGAGTCGATGTGGCGCGAGAGGCCCTCGTTGACGGAGGAGTTCCAGAGTCCCGGCGCCATCCGGACGCGCTCGCTGCGACGGCTCACGACGAGGAGGTGGTCGGCGGTGACGACGGCGACGTTGGCGGCGAAGCTGCACTGGAGGAACGCGGGCGCGGTGAGCGGCGCGTCCGGGTCGAGGTAGCGGCCGCGCGGGGTGGTGCCGTCCGGGAGGCGCCGGTCGAGCTGCTGGGCGGCGAGGAAGGTGTAGTAGTCGGTGGGCCTCAGCCGCAGGTGGACCTCGGACTGCTCGTCGAGGGCGGTACGGCTGACCTCGACGGATTCGACGGCGTACCGGGGCCCGTTCCAGACGGGCCGGCGCTCGCCGGCTTCGGCGGCGCGCCTCTCCTCGGCCTCGATCTCGTCGCGCCAGCCCGCCATCTCCCCGGGCAACGCGACGTCTCCGTCGAGCACTTGGACGTGGACGGACTCGGCGGCGATGGCGCGGTCGCCGTCCCCCTCGACGATGAGCGCGGGGGTGTGCAGCGGGCCGAGGGAGAACGTGGCCCAGGCGCGTCCCTGTTCCTGCCGGTAGGTGAGGCTGCGGACGACGCCGGCGGAGCGGCGGCGGACCTTGAACCACAGGTCCTGCGTCCACTGCTGGAAGAGGGTCGCGAAGACGACTCCGAGAACAGCGCCGACGATTCCGTTACCGAGGTCTATTCCGTCCACGGGCAGCAGCGTAGGTCATGTCCACGTCCTGTCCGCTGAGCGAACGCACCTGACCGGTTTCCGCTCTTGACGTGAAGTCAAATTCTCACTGAACATTCAGCACGCACAGCAGAACAACTGAACACCGCACATGCACTCGCACAGCTCCAGCGCCTCGTGGCACCCAAGCCCGAGGCGTCTCGCACGTTCCGTCCCATCCCCGTTCGGAATCCGGAGCCCCCACAGATGAACATCTCCGTGCCCAGACGTGTCACCGCGGTCGCCGCGCTCGCGGCGCTCGCGCTCGGCGGTCTCACCGGGACCGCGTCCGCCGGGTCGCAGGCGGCTGCCGCCGCGCCCGACATCCCGCTGGCCAACGTCAAGCAGCACTTGGCGGACCTCCAGTCGATAGCCACCGCCAACGGCGGCAACCGCGCCCACGGGCGTACCGGCTACAAGGCGTCGATCGACTTCGTGAAGGCCAAGCTGGACGCGGCCGGCTACACGACGACCCTGCAGACCTTCACCTCCGGCGGAGCCACCGGCTACAACCTGATAGCCGACTGGCCGGGCGGTGACCCGAACCAGGTCCTGATGGCCGGTTCGCACCTCGACTCGGTGACCTCGGGTCCCGGGATCAACGACAACGGCTCCGGCTCCGCGGCCGTCCTGGAGACGGCGCTCGCCGTGTCCCGCGCGGGCTACCAGCCCACCAAGCACCTGCGGTTCGGCTGGTGGGGCGCGGAGGAGCTCGGGCTCATCGGCTCGAAGTACTACGTCAACAACCTGCCGGCCGCCGAGCGTTCGAAGGTCAAGGGCTACCTGAACTTCGACATGATCGGCTCGCCGAACCCGGGCTACTTCGTCTACGACGACGACCCCACGATCGAGCAGACCTTCAAGGACTACTTCGCCGGGCTCGGCATCTCCACGGAGATCGAGACCGAGGGCGACGGCCGCTCCGACCACGCCCCGTTCAAGAACGTGGGCATCCCGGTCGGCGGGCTCTTCACGGGCGCCGACTACATCAAGACGGCGGCCCAGGCGCAGAAGTGGGGCGGCACCTCCGGTCAGGCCTTCGACCGCTGCTACCACTCGTCCTGCGACACGACGGCGAACATCAACGACACCGCCCTCGACCGCAACAGCGACGCCATCGCGCACGCGATCTGGACGCTGTCCGGGACCACCACGCCGCCGACCGGCACGGTCTTCGAGAACTCGGCCGACGTCTCCGTACCGGACAACGGCGCCGCGGTCACCTCGACGGTCAACGTCACCGGCATCACCGGCAACGCCCCGAGCAACCTCGCCGTCGGCGTGGACATCGTCCACACCTACCGCGGTGACCTCGTCGTGGACCTCATCGCCCCCGACGGCTCGGTCTACAGCCTCTCCAACCGCTCCGGCGGCAGCGCCGACAACATCCAGCAGACCTTCACCGTGAACGCCTCCACCGAGGTCGCCAACGGCGCCTGGAAGCTCCGCGTCCAGGACAAGGCCTCGATCGACACGGGCTACATCAACAACTTCAAGTTGACGTTCCCGTAGCCGAGAAACTCCCGGGTGGGTCGGTGACCATCGCCCCCGACCCGCCCGGGGTCCCAACCCGGCCGCTACTTCCCGGAGTCGGCCGCCTCCACCAGCGCGTCCTTGGTCACCGCGCCGACGTAGACCCGGCCGTCGTCGGTGAGGAGCGCGTTCACCAGCTTCGTCTTGAAGACGGTGCCGGAGCCGAACTTGCCGGTGACCTTGTCGCCGAGGGAGTCCAGGAAGCCCTGGACCTCCTTCGGCGCTTCGTCCGTCTTGGGCGCCGGGGCGCCGGTGTCGAACTTCGCGATCGTCGTCCAGCCCTCGCCGATGACGTTCAGGTCGCCACCGCCCTCCCCGAGGCCCGGGAAGCCGCCCGTGAGGCCTTCGAGGCCCTCGGGCAGCCCGTCGCCGGAGTCGGCGGCGTCCGCGCCCTTCTCCGCGGCGCCCTCCGTCACCTTCGCGCCCTTCGGCGCCTTGAAGGTGAAGTCCGACGCGGCCGGCTTGCCGAAGTCGACCTTCGTGAAGCCCGCGTCGACGACCGGCTTGCCGCCCTCGACCGAGGAGAGGGTGAACTTCAGCGGGGTGCCGTTCGCCGCGTCCACCGCGATCTTCACCGACTCGACCGTCGAACCGGCCTGCTTCGGCTTGATCACCAGCTGGTACGCGTCCCGGCCGGCCACCTTCGCCGTACCGCCGACGGTGATCGACGTGGTGTCGCCGGCGGCCTTCAGGACCTCGTCCGCGAGCTCCTTGGGCGTGCCGGGGAGCCGCTTGTCCGCCTCGGGGGCGCCGGACGCGCCCTTCTCGTGGAAGACCTCGTTCGACTTGCTGTCGTAGCCCCAGACGTCGTCGCCGTTGTGGATCAGGCTGTACTCGTCGGAGCCGTCCAGCAGGGTGAGCCGCTGGCGCTCCGGGCCGTCCGCCGCGACGCGCAGCGTGTGGGTGCCCGAGACGAGCTCGGTGAGCTTCTCGGTGGGGTCCGCGGACCCGGAGCCGGCGCCGCCGCCGATGCCGGCCAGGCCGCCGAGGGACGGCAGGCCCAGGTCGGTGGAGACGCGGAACGTGCCGGACAGGGTCTGGGTGTCCGAGGCGGCGATCTTCTCGATGAGCTGCTGTGCCGTGATCTCCGGCAGGTCCGGGTCGCCGGACGCCGCGAGGGCCGGGACGAGCCCGATGGTCGCCGCGGCCACTCCGGCCACCGCGACCGGGACGACGTACCGGCTCGCCTTGCGACGGGTCTCGCTACGAACTTCGTTCGCTGCCATGGTCTCCGCTACCTCCGTGCGCCCTGGTGTGGTCGATGCCTCCATCTGACCAAACCGGGGACACGGAATCGTCAGACCCCGGGATCAACCTGGCGTACTGCTTCGGGATGACCCGACCCTGAGAAGCGCTAGCCCGCGCGGTGGACCACCGCGTCGCACATCTCCGCGAGGGCCGCCTTGGCGTAGCAGTCGGGCAGCGGCGCCAGCATGGCGCGCGCCTCCTCCGCGTACCGCACGGTGTCGCGGCGGGCCTGCTCCAGGGCGGGGTGGGTGCGCAGCCGGCGCAGGACCTCGGCGTGCCGGGCGTCGTCGGTGAGGTCGCCGTCGACGAGCGCGACGAGTTCGACGTCCTCGGGGCGCCCGTGGGCGGCGGCCGCGGCCCGCAGGTGCAGGACGGGCAGGGTGGGGATGCCCTCGCGGAGGTCGGTGCCGGGGGTCTTGCCGGACTCGTGGGAGTCGGAGGCGATGTCGAGGACGTCGTCGGCGAGCTGGAAGGCGACGCCGAGCCGCTCGCCGTACTGGGTGAGGATGTCGACGACGGACTCGTCGGCGCCGGACATCATGGCGCCGAAGCGGCAGGAGACGGCGACGAGGGAGCCGGTCTTGCCGCCGAGGACGTCGAGGTAGTGGTCGACGGGGTCGCGGCCGTCGGTCGGGCCCGCGGTCTCCAGGATCTGGCCGGTCACCAGGCGCTCGAACGCCTCGGACTGGATGCGTACGGCGTCGGGGCCGAGGTCCGCGAGCGTGTGCGAGGCGCGGGCGAAGAGGAAGTCACCCGTGAGGACGGCGATCGAGTTGCCCCAGCGGGTGTTGGCGCTGTCGACGCCGCGCCGGACGTCGGCCTCGTCCATGACGTCGTCGTGGTAGAGCGTGGCCAGGTGGGTGAGTTCGACGACCACGGCGGAGGGCACGACGCCCGGCGCGTGGGGGTCGCCGAACTGGGCGGCGAGCATCACGAGCAGGGGGCGGAACCGCTTGCCGCCGGCGAGCACGAGGTGCTGCGCGGCCTCCGTGATGAAGGGGACATCGCTCTTGGTGGCGTCCAGGAGGCCCGCCTCCACAGCCGCCAAACCGGTCTGGACATCGGCCTCAAGAGCCTGGTCCCGCACGCTAAGACCGAACGGCCCGACGACGGTCACGAGGGGGTCTCCTGTCTGCTGACGCCTGCTGACGATCACATGGATTGTCGATGTGTCGCCGGATGCACTCCAGCCAGCGTATCCGGTCACCTTTCGATCACCGTGGGCGCCTTCCCGTCACCCCCGGTATGTTCGTGATCAGCTGATACGACCAGGAGTAGGCGTTTTGTCCCGAACAGCGATCGACACCGACACGAACGGCGAGCGACCACCCCCCGAGGACGGCCGCGCGCTCCTCGGCGTGCGGGCGGTCCTCGGCCCGATCCGGTACGTCGCCGGACGCCGTCACCCGGCCGGGCGCAGGCACGCCGCCGCGTTCGCCCCGGCGCCCCGGCGCCCCGGCTGCGCCGCACCATGCACCCCGTCCACTAGGGAGCCGTGATGAAGATCCGTACCGACTTCCCGTACGAGACCCGCCACGAGGACGTCCGCATCCCCCTCCCGGACGGCACCCGGCTGTACGCGCGCGTGTGGCGCCCGATCACCGACGACCCCGTACCGGCGCTCCTGGAGTACCTGCCGTACCGCCTCACCGACTGGACCGCGCCCCGCGACTGGCAGCGCCACCCCTGGTACGCGGGACACGGCTACGCGTCCGTGCGCGTCGACGTGCGCGGCCACGGCAACAGCGAGGGCCTGCCCGGCGACGAGTACGACGCGGTCGAGCTGGCCGACGGCGTGGCGGTGGTGAACTGGCTCGCCGAGCAGGAGTGGTGCACCGGCAAGGTCGGCATGTTCGGCATCTCCTGGGGCGGCTGCAACGCGCTCCAGATCGCCGCCCTGGCCCCCGAACCCCTCAAGGCGATCGTCACCGTCTGCTCCACCGACGACCGCTACGACAACGACGTGCACTACATGGGCGGCTCGGTCCTCGGCGTCGACATGCACGCCTGGGCGGCCACCATGCTCGCCTTCGTCGCCCGCCCGCCGGACCCGCAGTACGTCGGCGAGGAGTGGCGCGCGATGTGGCTGCGGCGCCTGGAGACCGTGGAGCCCCTCGTGCACACCTGGCTCGCCCACCAGACCCGGGACGCGTACTGGAAGCGCGGCAGCGTCTGCGAGGACTACGGGGCGATCCGCGCCGCCGTCCTCGCCGTCGGCGGCTGGCACGACCCCTACCGGGACACCGTCCTGCGGCTCGCCCGGCACCTCCCCCAGGACCGGGTGCGCGGCATCATCGGCCCCTGGCCCCACCAGTACCCCGACCGCGGCCTGCCCCCCGGCCCCGCCATCGGCTTCCTCCAGGAGACCCTGCGCTGGTGGGACCACCACCTCAAGGACGTCGAGAACGACGTGATGGCCGAGCCGCTGCTGCGCTCCTGGATCAGCGAGTCGCACCGGCCGGCCACCGTCTACGAGGAACTGCCGGGCCGCTGGGTCGCCGACCCTTCCTGGCCCTCCCCGCACGTCACCCCCGTCACGTACGCCTTCCAGGGGGCGCCCGTGGTCGTCGACTCGCCCCAGCAGACCGGGCTCGACGCGGGCCGCTTCTTCCCGTTCGGCAACGACGCCGACCTGCCGCCCGACCAGCGCGACGAGGACGCCCACTCGGCCTGCTTCGACTTCCCCGTGCCCGAGGACGGCGGCCCGATCGAGATCCTCGGCCGCCCGTCCGTGAGCCTCGCCCTGCGCACGGCGGCGCCCACCGGGCAGGTGATCGCCCGGCTGTGCGACATCGCCCCCGACGGCTCCTCCACCCTCGTCACCCGCGGCGCGCTGAACTTCTCCGCCCGCTACGGCCGCGACCGGGCCGTGGAGGCACAGATCGGCGAGACGGAGAGCTTCGTCTTCGAGCTGAACGGCATCGGGCACACCTTCCCGCCCGGCCACCGGGTCCGCCTCGCCGTCTCCTCCACGTACTGGCCGTGGATCTGGCCGCAGCCGGACGCGGCGGGCTTCACCCTCGACCCGGCGGGCTCGAACCTCACCCTGCCGGTCCGCGCCCGCACCGACGACGCCGTCGAGTGGGAGGAACCGGAGCAGTCCGAGCCGCTGGGCGTCGCCTACCCCGGCACCCTGGAGGAGGAGCGCCCCGAACGGGTGGTCGTCCGGGACGTCGCCAAGGGCGAGTGGCGGCTCGACGTCGACCCCCGGTACGGCGGCACGCGCGTGTACCCCGACGGCCTGGAGTTCACCGAGGACGCCGTGGAGACGTACACGATCGACGAGAGCGGCCCGCTGTCCGCCCGTACCCGCTCCGAGTGGTCCATCCGGCTCCACCGGCCCGAACTCGCCTGGGACTGCGAGGTCGAGACCCGCTCGGAGATCTCCTGCGACGCGGACGCCTTCTTCACCCTCGACGAGCTGGTCTGCAAGGAGGGCGGCGAGGTCGTCTTCCACCGCACCTGGGAGGAGCGGATCCCCCGGACGGCGGGCTGAGCACGCGGAAGGGCCCGCACCCCGTGTCCGGGG
>NZ_JBHJQI010000058.1:0-49554 GCF_042262805.1 Streptomyces sp. NPDC056361 | reverse complement strand
CATCAACACAAAAAACTTCCTACGCCGAGCCTCATTATTTATATAAACCTCCGAGGTGGTGGACGCGGACCATGTTGGTGGTGCCGGGGACGCCGGGGGGCGAGCCGGCGGTGATGACCATGGTGTCGCCGGCGTTGTAGCGCTGGAGCTTGAGGAGCTCGGCGTCGACGAGGTCGACCATGGCGTCCGTGGTCTCCACGAACGGGACGAGGAAGGACTCGACGCCCCAGCTCAGGGTGAGCTGGTTGCGGGTGCCCTCGTCGGTGGTGAAGGCGAGGATCTGCTGCTGCGTGCGGTAGCGGGAGAGGCGGCGGGCCGTGTCGCCGGACTGGGTGAAGGCGACCAGCGCCTTGCCGTCCAGGAAGTCGGCGATCTCGCAGGCCGCGCGGGCGACGGAGCCGCCCTGGGTGCGCGGCTTCTTACCCGGGACCAGGGGCTGGAGGCCCTTGGAGAGGAGCTCCTCCTCGGCCGCGGCGACGATCTTCGACATCGTCTTCACGGTCTCGATCGGGTAGGCGCCGACCGAGGACTCGGCCGACAGCATGACCGCGTCCGCGCCGTCCAGGATCGCGTTGGCGACGTCGCTCGCCTCGGCGCGGGTCGGACGGGAGTTGGTGATCATCGACTCCATCATCTGGGTCGCGACGATGACCGGCTTGGCGTTGCGGCGGCACATCTCCACCAGGCGCTTCTGCACCATCGGGACCCGCTCCAGCGGGTACTCGACGGCGAGGTCGCCACGGGCCACCATGACCGCGTCGAAGGCCGCGACGACGGCCTCCATGTTCTCGACGGCCTGCGGCTTCTCGACCTTGGCGATGACCGGGACCCGGCGGCCCTCCTCGTCCATCACCTTGTGGACGTCCTTGACGTCGTTCGCGTCGCGGACGAAGGAGAGCGCGACCATGTCGCAGCCCATCCGCAGGGCGAAGCGGAGGTCGTCGACGTCCTTCTCCGACAGGGCGGGCACGTTGACGGCCGCGCCGGGCAGGTTGATGCCCTTGTGGTCGGAGATGACACCGCCCTCGACGACGATGGTCTTGACGCGGGGGCCGTCGACCTCGACGACCCGCAGCTCGACGTTGCCGTCGTTGATCAGGACCTGGTCGCCCTTGGAGACGTCGCCCGGCAGTCCCTTGTAGGTGGTGCCGCAGATCGACTTGTCGCCGGGGACGTCGTCGGTGGTGATGGTGAACTCGTCACCGCGCACCAGCTCGACCGGTCCCTCGGCGAAGGTCTCGAGGCGGATCTTGGGGCCCTGGAGGTCGGCGAGGACGCCGACGGCGTGCCCGGTGTCCGCGGAGACCTGCCGGACGCGGTCGTACCGCTCCTGGTGCTCTGCCTGGGATCCGTGGCTGAAGTTGAATCGGGCCACGTTCATGCCGGCCTCGATGAGAGCCTTCAGCTGCTCATACGAGTCGACGGCGGGGCCCAGCGTGCAGACGATTTTGGAACGGCGCATGAGGCGGATCCTATCGGTTTGTTTCACTGCGGAATATTCCGTCTGGCGGAAAGTACAAATGGGCGCGGGCCCGCTCAGGCGTTCACTCGTTCGAGCTCTCGGTGCCGTGAACGAGCGCGTAACTCTGGCGCGCGATCTCCAGCTCCTCGTCCGTCGGCACCACGGCCACGACCACCCGCGCGTAGTTCGGCGAGATGATCCGCGCCTCGTCGGAACGTACGGAGTTGAGGTCCGCGTCCACCGCGAGCCCGAGCTCCTCCAGACCGGCGATCGCGGCCTCCCGCACCGGGGCCGCGTTCTCGCCGACCCCAGCCGTGAACGCCACCGCGTCCACCCGGCCGAGCACCGCGTAGTACGCGCCGATGTACTTCTTCAGACGGTGGATGTAGATGTCGAAGGCGAGCGCCGCCCGCTCGTCGCCCTCGTCGACACGGCGGCGGATCTCCCGCATGTCGTTGTCGCCGCACAGCCCCACCAGGCCGGACTTCTTGTTCAGCAGCACGTCGATCTCGTCCGCCGACATGCCCGCCACCCGCTTGAGGTGGAAGGTGACCGCCGGATCGATGTCGCCCGAGCGGGTGCCCATCACCAGGCCTTCGAGGGGCGTCAGCCCCATCGAGGTGTCCACGCACCGGCCGCCCGCCACCGCCGAGGCGGACGCGCCGTTCCCCAGGTGCAGCACGATCACGTTCACCTCCTCCGGCGCCTTGCCGAGCAGCTTCGCCGTCTCGCGCGAGACGTACGCGTGCGACGTGCCGTGGAACCCGTACCGCCGGATCCGGTGCGCGTCGGCGGTCTCCCTGTCGATCGCGTACCGGGCCGCCGCCTCCGGCATCGTCGTGTGGAACGCGGTGTCGAAGACCGCCACCTGCGGCAGGTCGGGCCGCAGCGCCATCGCCGTACGGATGCCGGTGAGGTTCGCCGGATTGTGCAGCGGCGCCACCGGCACCAGCCGCTCGATCTCCGCGAGCACCTCGTCGTCGATCACCGTCGGCTGGGTGAACCGCAGCCCGCCGTGCACCACGCGGTGGCCGATCGCGGCCAGTTCGGGGGAGTCCAGGCCGAGCCCGTCCGCCGCCAACTCCTCCGAGACCGCCTTCAGCGCGGCCGCGTGGTCCGCGATCGGACCGGTCGTCTCGCGCTTCTCGCCGCCCCCGCCCTGGAGCGGCGTGTGCACGAGCCGCGAGGTCGCCTCGCCGATCCGCTCGACGAGCCCCTGGGCGAGGCGGCTGTCGTCGCTCATGTCGAGCAGCTGGTACTTCAGCGACGAGGAACCGGAGTTGAGGACGAGGACGCGGGTGGGCGCGCTCGCGGGAGACGGCTGGGCGGTCATGCGGGGAGCTCCTGACCCTGGGAGGGGACCTGGGACTGGATCGCCGTGATGGCGACCGTGTTGACGATGTCGCTGACGAGCGCGCCCCGCGAGAGGTCGTTCACGGGCTTGCGCAGACCCTGGAGCACCGGGCCGACGGCCACGGCGCCGGCCGAGCGCTGCACGGCCTTGTAGGTGTTGTTGCCGGTGTTGAGGTCCGGGAAGATCAGCACGGACGCCTGCCCGGCCACCTCCGAATCCGGCAGCTTCGTCGCCGCCACGGACGGCTCGACGGCGGCGTCGTACTGGATCGGCCCCTCGATCCGCAGCTCCGGATGGGCCTCGCGGACCAGCTTGGTCGCCTCCCGCACCTTGTCGACGTCCGCGCCCGAACCGGAAGTGCCCGTCGAGTACGAGAGCATCGCGATCCGCGGCTCCACGCCGAAGCGGGCCGCGGTGGCCGCCGACTGGGCCGCGATGTCCGCGAGCTGCTCGGCGTTCGGGTCCGGGTTGACCGCGCAGTCGCCGTAGACCAGGACCTTGTCGGCCAGGCACATGAAGAACACCGAGGAGACGATCGAGGCGTCCGGCTTCGTCTTGATGATCTCGAAGGCCGGGCGGATCGTCGCCGCCGTCGAGTGCACCGAACCGGAGACCATGCCGTCGGCCAGACCCTCCTGGACCATCAGCGTGCCGAAGTAGTTGACGTCCGAGACGACGTCGTACGCGAGCTCCACGGTGACGCCCTTGTGCGCCCGCAGCGCCGCGTACTTCTCGGCGAACGAGTCGCGCAGTTCCGACGTCTGCGGGTCGATCAGCTGCGTCTCGCCCAGGTCCACGCTCAGGTCGGCGGCCTTCTTGCGGATCGTCTCCACGTCGCCGAGCAGCGTCAGGTCGCACACGTCCCGGCGGATCAGGACGTCGGCGGCGCGCAGCACCCGCTCCTCGGTGCCCTCCGGGAGCACCACCCGGCGGCGGTCGGCCCGCGCCTGCTCCAGCAGCTCGTGCTCGAACATCATCGGGGTGACCCGGCCGCTGCGGGCGACCGAGATCCGCTTGAGCAGGTCGGCGGTGTCCACGTGCCGCTCGAAGAGGCCGAGGGCGGTCTCCGCCTTGCGCGGGGTGGCCGCGTTCAGCTTGCCTTCGAGGGCGAACAGTTCGGTCGCGGTCGGGAAGCTGTTGCCGGGGACCGAGATGACCGGGGTGCCGGGCGCGAGGCGGGCCGCCAGGGTCAGGATCTCCTCGCTGGGCCGCTCGTTGAGGGTGAGCAGCACGCCGGCGATCGGCGGGGTGCCCGCCGAGTGCGCGGCGAGCGCGCCGACGACCAGGTCGGCCCGGTCCCCCGGGGTGACGACGAGGCAGCCGGGCGTCAGCGCGTTGAGGAAGTTCGGCAGCATCGCGCCGCCGAACACGAAGTCCAGGGCGTCGCGCGCGAGGCCCGCGTCGTCGCCGAGCACCACGGACGCGCCCAGCGCGTGGGTGATCTGGGCGACGGTGGGCGCGGCGAGCGCCGGCTCGTCGGGCAGGACGTAGCAGGGCACGGGGACCCGGGTCGCGAGCCGCTCCAGCGCCGCGAGGTCCTCGCCGGCCACCCGGTTGACGACCATCGCGAGCACGTCGCAGCCCAGCCCGTCGTACGCCCGGAAGGCGTTGCGCGCCTCGGCCCGTACGGACTCGGCCGTCTGGCCCTTGCCGCCGACCACCGGTATGACGGAGGCGCCGAACTCGTTGGCGAGGCGCGCGTTGAGCGCGAGCTCGTCGGGGAGCTGCGTGGCGGCGAAGTCGGTGCCGAGGACGAGGACGACCTCGTAGTCGCGGGCGACGGCGTGGAAGCGGTCGACGAGCCGGGACACCAGTTCGTCGGTGCCCCGCTCGGCCTGGAGCGCGGAGGCCTCGTGGTAGTCCATGCCGTAGACCGTCGCGGGGTCCTGCGACAGCCGGTAGCGGGCGCGCAGCAGGTCGAAGAGCCGGTCGGGGCCGTCGTGCACCAGCGGCCTGAACACCCCCACCCGGTCCACCTGGCGGGTGAGGAGCTCCATGACTCCCAGCTCGACGACCTGGCGGCCGTCACCGCGGTCGATCCCGGTCACGTACACGCTGCGCGTCACGCCGTGGTCTCCTGTCCAGTCCTGCGGAAGGGGCCGAGCGGTGCCTCGCGGCACTTCGCGGCCCGTGCGTCAATCGACAGTGCTCAGAAAGCCCCGATAGGGCGGCATCACCCCCTTGACAATACCTCCGCCGATGGTTAAGTCGCCCGCCGGGCGAAGGGCCCCGAAGCCCGGGACGAAAGGCCTCCGAAAGGCCTCCGGAGGGTCACCCGGAGGGACGCGCGGAAGGACGACGAGCACGGCCGTCAGGTCCGCCGTGTGAGAATTGCCGAGGCTCACCACGGACCGCGACCGAGCAGGAGACACAGCACGATGCGCATCGGAGTTCTCACCGCAGGCGGCGACTGCCCCGGCCTGAACGCAGTGATCCGGTCGGTCGTGCACCGGGCGCTGACCGGCCACGACGACGAAGTCATCGGCTTCGAGGACGGGTTCAAGGGCCTTCTCGACGGCCACTACCGACCCCTCGACCTCAACGCCGTCAGCGGCATCCTGGCCCGCGGCGGAACCATCCTCGGCTCGGCCCGCCTGGAGCGGAACCGGCTGCGCGAGGCCGCCGAGTCCGCCCCCGACCTGGCCCGGCAGTACGGCATCGACGTCCTCATCCCGATCGGCGGCGAAGGCACGCTGACCGCCGCCCGGATGCTCTCCGACGCCGGCATGCCCGTCGTCGGCGTCCCGAAGACCATCGACAACGACATCTCCTCCACCGACCGCACCTTCGGCTTCGACACCGCCGTCGGCGTCGCCACCGAGGCGATGGACCGCCTCAAGACCACCGCCGAGTCCCACCAGCGGGTGATGGTCGTCGAGGTGATGGGCCGCCACGCCGGCTGGATCGCCCTGGAGTCCGGCATGGCCGGCGGCGCCCACGGCATCTGCCTCCCCGAGCGCCCCTTCCAGGTCGACGACCTCGTCAAGATGGTCGAGGAGCGCTTCGCCCGCGGCAAGAAGTTCGCCGTCATCTGCGTCGCCGAGGGCGCGCACCCGGCCGAGGGCTCCATGGACTACAAGAAGGGCGAGATCGACCAGTTCGGTCACGAGCGCTTCCAGGGCATCGGCAACCAGCTCGCCGTCGAGCTGGAACGGCGCCTCGGCAAGGAGGCCCGCCCCGTCATCCTCGGCCACGTCCAGCGCGGCGGCACGCCGACCGCGTACGACCGGGTGCTCGCCACCCGCTTCGGCTGGCACGCGGTCGAGGCGGCGCACCGCGGCGACTTCGGCCGCATGACCGCCCTGCGCGGCACGAACGTCGAGATGGTTCCCCTGGCCGAGGCCGTCACCCAGCTCAAGACGGTCCCCGCGGACCGCATGCGCGAGGCCGAGTCCGTCTTCTGACGTCGGCCGCCCGACGGGGCCTTTGGCCGGGGCCTTGGCCCGGCCCGTCGGGACCTCCGTCCCGACCTGTCCCGGATCCGGACCGGGACCCGGACATCCGAGAGTGGCCCCGACCGTCCCCCCGTGGACGGTCGGGGCCACTCGGCTGTGCGGGGGCGTCACCCGCCCCGGCGGAATCGCCGGGTTCCACTCTTGAGTCCGGGCCCGAGATCAACAAGGCTTGGGCCTGTCCCGGACATGTCCCAACCCTGTCCGGCGGAAGGGGGAGACGCGATGACGCCGGGGGAACGGGCCCCAGACCCGCGGGAGGCACGGAACCCCGCCGAGTTCCTCGCGCGGCTCCAGGCCCTCAAGGACTGGTCCGGCCTGACCTATCGCGACCTCTCGGCCCGCGCGCAGGCACACGGCGACGTCCTGCCCCGCTCGACCGTGGCCAACATGCTCGCCCGCCCCACCCTGCCCCGCGACGAGCTCCTCACCGCCTTTGCCCGCGCCTGCGGGGTCACCCCGGAGGACCTGGAGACCTGGCGGACCGTACGCGGACACCTGGCGCGCGGCGGCCGACAGCCGGCGGGGGCGGGAGCGGGGGCGGCAGGGGTGCCGGAAGCGGCGGGGGGTCCCGAGGCGGTAGGGGGCCCGGAGACGGCAGGGGATCCCGAGGCGGTAGGGGCGGCGGGAGGTCAGGAGGCGGCGGAGGTCTCGGGAGGCCCGGCGGTGCCGGGCGCGGCGGAAGCTTCGGGCGGCTCGGGAGGCTTGAGCGGCTCGGGAGGCTTGGGCAGCTCAGGTGGCTCGGGCGGCTCGGACGCGTTGCCGGCCGTGCCTCCCTGGCCCGGCGAGTCGCCGGTGGAGGAGGCGGACGGGGCACGCGGTCCCCGGTCCCGGATACGCAGGACGCTCGTCGCGGCGGTCGCGCTGGCCGGGCTCGTGCTCGCCGGGGTCAGTGTCGTGGCCGTCCTGAAGGACGGGCACGGCGGGCATCCGCCCCGTACGGTCACGGCGCCGGCCGCCGGGGACGTACGCATCCGGGTGGTCGGCACGGACCACTGCCTCGGCGAGCGGCGCGGGGCCAGGACCGGACAGATCCACCAGGTGCCGTGCGCGGGGGCGGGCGTCCCGCTCTACTCGCTGACGGAGACCGGCGGGGGCAGGTGGAGGATCGTTTCGGACCACCCCGACTACGGCCCGGGCTGCTCCGGCATACCCTCGGGCGGCCGGATACCCGGCGCCGCCTTCGAGGACTCCGAGTGCGGCGACCCGAGCCGGGTCGAGGAGTTCACCCTGGAGCCGTACGGCACCCCCGTCGAGGGCTACCGGATCGTCCCGGTCGACTCCGCCACGCCCGGCAGCTGCGTCACCGTCACCGGCGACCGCACGGCCGCCTGGGCCCGGCTGGCCCAGGCACCCTGCGCACCGGACGCCGCCGGCCAGCTCTTCGACTTCGACCGGCGGGACTGAGCGGGCCGGGCGGGCGACGCGGGCGTCCTCGGGGGCGGGTGCCTTGGGCGGAGGCCCGCCTCGTCGGCGGGTGTCTTGGGCGGAGGCTGTCCTAGGGGGCGGGTGTCCTGGGCGGAGACCGGCCTCAGCCGAGACCGGCCTCAGGGGCAAGTGTCCTCAGCGCAGGGCCGCGAGCGCGCGTTCGGCGACCTGCACGGCCTCCGGTTCGCAGGTCTTGGCGGGGTCTGCCACGTCGTCCCCGAAGGAGACCGCGGCGCGGACGACGAGGTTGCCGTCGCGCACCTGCAGCGAGCAGTCCTCGTAGGACGACGGCGGCGCCCAGTACGCCTCGTCGCCGAAGGCGAGGTCCGCGGCCCGGCCGCCGGTGGACTGCTGGGCGAAGTCGGCCCGTTGACGGTCCGTCGCGGCGCCCCTCGTGCCGGTGGGGAGCTTGAGGTTCCACCAGATCTCGGCGGCCTTGCCGTTCTTGTCGTCCGGCTTGCCGGCGGACCAGAAGCAGCGGGTCTCCGGGCCTTCGGCGCGGACGACGGAGAAGTCCCGGTTCGTCTCCCGCTCGTACGAGGGCAGCCGGAGGGTCGACTCCGCGCAGGTGGGCAGCGTGCGGTACGTGTCGTCCGCGGGCCTCAGCAGGAAGTACCCGCCGACGCCGGCCCCCGCCACGGCGAGCGCTCCCGCGGTCACGAGGGCGAGGGTCCTTCCGCGCCTCCGCCGGGGCGCCGGCGGCAGGGCGTCCGGCGCGGTCACGGGGCCTCGGGCCGGGGCGGTCACGGTCGCCATGGCGGCGGAGGACGGAGCGGCGGCGGCTGAGGCCGGGGGAGCGGCCGAACCGGCGGCCGGGGAGGCGGCGGGAGCGGCCGGCGCTGTCATGGCTGAGGCGGCGGGCGAGGCGGTGGGCGTAGCGGCGGCGGTGCCGACCGGTGCCGGTGCCGGTGTCGAAGCCGAAGCAGATGCCGGTGTCGGCGCCGATGTCGGTGTAGCCGCCGGCGGACGGCCGGGTGGTACGGCGAGTGTGGGCTCCCGGCCGGGGGGACCGTCGAGCAACGCGGCGATGCGGGACTGCTGTTCGGCGACCATCGTGTGGACCGCCGGGGGCCAGACGCGGGCGGCGGGCGCGACCGGGCCGAGGAGTTCGATGAGCCGGGCCGGGGTGGGCCGGGCGGCCGGGTCCTTGGCGAGGCACGACTCGACGATCCCGCGCAGTCCGGCGGGCACGCCGCTCAGATCGGGCACCCCGTGCACCACGTTGGAGAGGATGCGGAAGGTCGAGGTGCCGGCGAACGGGGAGTCGCCGGTCAGCGCGAGCACCAGGATCGCGCCGAGCGAGAACACGTCGCTGGCGGGGGTGAGTTCCCTGCTCTCCGCCTGCTCGGGCGACATGAACGGCGGCGAACCGATCACCCAGCCGGTCTGGGTCAGCCGCGTCGGCTCCGTGCCGCCCCCGGGCTCCGCCGCCCGCGCGATGCCGAAGTCGATGACCCGGACCCCGTCCTCCGCGAGCAGGACGTTCTCCGGCTTGAGGTCGCGGTGGATCAGCCCCACCCGGTGGATCTCGACGAGCGCCGTCGCCAGTCCGAGGGCGAGCCTGCGCACGACCGCCTCGGGCAGCGGACCCGCCTCCCGCACCACCGACCCCAGCGAGGGGCCGGTGACGAACACCGAAGCCAGCCAAGGGAGTTCGGCGTCCGCGTCGGCGTCCATCACGGCCGCCGTGTACGCACCGGACACCCGTCGGGAGGCGGCGACCTCGCGCCGGAAGCGGGCCCGGAAGTCGGCGTCGGACGCGAACCGGGCGTGCACCAGCTTGACGGCCGCCAGCCGGCCGTCGTGGGCCGCACCCAGGAGCACGCGGCCCATGCCCCCGTGGCCGAGCTCGGCGAGCAGCCGGTACGGACCGACCCGCGTCGCCTCCGAGTCGTCGAGCGGTTCCATCGCAAGCCCCCCACGGCGCCGCGGCGCCCTCTGTCCGGTCCCGCGCCCGCCCGGCCCCGTGCCCTCCACCGCGAACGCGGCAAGATCCTACTGACTCGTGAGGCCCCGGGCGGGGCCTACGGGCCTTCCACCAGGCGGGCCCTGAGCCTCACCACCACCGCCGGGTCGAGCCCGACGTGACCGGTGACGTATCCGTACACCGAGCCGTGCCGTTCGCGCAGGTCGGCGAGGAAGAGGCGGATGATCTCGGCGGGGGCGCGGCCGTAGCCGGGCCAGCGGAGTTCGCGGCCCGGGTGGGTGGCGTGCCAGTCGGCGACGAGGCGCTCGGTGGCCAGCTCGGTCAGGGCGAAGTCGGCGAGGACGTCCTCGTCGGCGACGTCGAGGAGGCCGAGGACGACGGCGGCGAGCAGCCCCGTGCGGTCCTTGCCCGAGGCGCAGTGGAAGACCAGCGGCCCGTCGGCCGCGGCGATGACCTCCAGCGCCGCACGGAGCTCCTCCGCACCGTCCTCGGCGACCTCGGCGAACCGGTCCGCGAGGTAGCGCCACGGGTCGAGTTCCGGGTCGATCTCCGCCTGGTCGTACGGGCGGTGCTCGATGGAGAAGTTGTGCCAGGCGATGCCCTCGGTCTCCGGCAGGCGCCCCTTCCCGTCGATCTCCCACGGGTAGCGCAGGTCGATCACGGTGGCCACGCCCAGCGCGCGGAACCTCTGCAGATCCGCCGGTTCGGCGTCCCCGAGCTTGGCCAGGGAGTCGGCGCGGTAGAGGGTCTCCCACCGCACGGTCCCGCCGTCGGCGGTCCGATAGCCGCCCAGGTCACGGAAGTTGTGGAGTCGTTCGAACGTTATGTGTCGTCTCACGGGCGCCAATCTACGGCCCGTGACCACGGTGATCCAGGAAGCCCGCCGCCTCCGGAACCGGCAGTCGACCAAGGAACGGATCGTGGTCGCGTGACCTGCCGCCGGGCGGGAACCCGCCGCCCCGGAACCGGTCGGCGAGAGGTCGGCGAGCGGCCGGCGAACGGGTTCGGGCGACGACGGGAAGGCGACGACAGGCCCTAGGCGCCCACCGCCGCCCAGAAGTGGCCGGTGATGCCGTCGAGGTACGCGCGGCCCTCGTCGCCGGTCGCGCCCGACGCGCCCCAGCTGCTGGTGGCGGCCATCCGGGCGTGGTAGTCGGTGTGGAGCCGCTGGAGCACGGACTCCAGGGTCCGCTTGGGCAGCGGAAGCATCTTCACGGCCGGTTTCACGTAGGCCTGCCAGCGGGTGGTGGCGGCGTCCCGCAGCAGCTCGGCGAGGGACTCGTCGCCGCCGGTCGCGGTGATGAGGGCGCGCGGGCCGAGGCCGAGGACCTCGGCGAGGGCGGCCGTCTGGCGCTCGGTGCCGCGCCACCTGCCCTCGTCCTCCATGCGCTGGTACGCGTGGGCGGCCACGCCGACGCGGCGGGCCAGCTCCTCGGAGGACAGCCCGCGGGCCATCCGGTGCTCGCGGAGGGTGGAGGCGGTGGCGATCAGCTCGGCGGGGGAGCACCACAGGACGCCCGCGAGGGCGGTGAGCTCCTGTTCGCCGGGGACGGCCCGGCCGCGCTCCCAGGCGGCGACGGTGTCGGGGTTGACGAGGATGCCGTACTGGGCGCGCAGGCCGTAGGCGACGTGGCCGTGGGCCATGCCGAGGGCCTCGCGCAGCCGGCGCGCGGCCTGGGCGTCGAAGGGTGGGGAGGGTTGGTGCACCCGGCCACGGTAGGTGCGGAGGGTGACGGCTGGCTACGGTGCGTTCGCCCAACACGCGGGGTCGTAGGAACGTCGGAACCGATCAGTAACCGCGGCCCCGCCCGTCGAGCCAGCGGTACTGGAGTTCGGGCCGCCCTATCTGCCCGTACTGCGGGGCCCGCACCGCCCGGCCCTCGGTGACCAGGTGCTCCAGATAGCGGCGCGCGGTGATCCGGGAGATCCCGACCGCCGTCCCCGCCTCCGCCGCCGTGAGCCCGGCCGGCGTGTCCCGCAGGGTGCGGGTGACCGACTCCAGGGTCGGACCGCTGAGGCCCTTGGGGAGCGTGGCCGGCTGCGGGGCCCGCAGCGCGGCGAGCGCCCGGTCCACCTCGTCCTGCCCGGAGGCCTCCCCGGCCGCCGCCCGGAACTCCGCGTACCGGGCGAGCCGGTCCCGCAGGGTCGCGAAGGCGAACGGCTTCAGGACGTACTGCACGACGCCCAGCGACACGCCCTCCCGGACGATCGCCAGGTCGCGGGCCGACGTCACGGCGATCACGTCCGCCGCGTGCCCGGCCGCCCGCAGCGCCCGCAGCAGCTGGAGCCCGTGCCCGTCCGGCAGGTACAGGTCCAGGAGGATCAGGTCGACCGGCGTCCGGTCGAGGATCCGCACCGCCGCGGCCCGCGAATGCGCCACCCCGACGACCGTGAACCCCTCGACCCGCCCCGCGTACAGCGCGTGCGCGTCCGCAGCGACGGGATCGTCCTCGACGACGAGGACCCGCAGGGGTGCGGTGCTCACGCGATCACCCCTGCCGGGGTGGTGCCGGACGCGGAGTCGCCGGACGCGGAGTCGCCGGACGCGGTGTCGCCCGCCGGGGCGGCCGCGTCCTGCTGTTGCGGCGACAGGGGCAGAGGCAGGGGCCGGGGCAGTGGCAACGGCAGTCGTACGGTGAACTCCGCGCCGCCCGCCGCCGCGTCCGTGACGGTCAAGGTGCCGGAGGCGCGGGACACGGCCTGGCCGACGAGGGCGAGACCCAGGCCGCGGCCGGGGCCGCGGGTCGACCAGCCGCGGCCGAGGGCGGCGTCGCGGTCGGCCGGACGGACGCCCGGACCGTTGTCGCCGACGCGCAGCAGGAGTTCGCCGTCACCGGTGCGGGCGGCGACGGTGACCGTCACCCGCGCGTGCGGGGTGCCGCCCGCCGCCTCGACCGCGTTGTCGATGAGGTTGCCGAGGATCGTCACCAGGTCCCGCGAGGGCAGCGCCGCCGGCACCCGGCCGTCGTCGATGCGGCTGTCCTCGGTGAGGACCAGCTCGACCCCCCGCTCGTTGGCCTGCGCCGCCTTGCCGAGCAGCAGCGCCGCGAGCACCGGCTCCCCGACGGCGTCCACGACCCGGTCGGTCAGGGCCTGGGCGAGCTCCAGCTCGGCCGTCGCGAACTCCACCGCCTCCGCAACCCGGTCGAGCTCGATGAGCGAGACGACCGTGTGCAGCCGGTTCGCCGCCTCGTGCGCCTGAGAGCGGAGCGCCTCGGTGAACCCCCGCTCGGAGTCCAACTCGCCCGACAAAGCCTGGAGTTCCGTCCGGTCCCGGAGCGTGACCACGGTGCCGCGCCGCTCCCCGCCCACCACCGGGCGGGTGTTCACCACGAGGACCCGGTCGGCCGTCAGGTGCGTCTCGTCGACGCGCGGCTCCGCGGAGAGGAGCGCTCCCGTCAGGGGTGCGGGCAGGCCGAGTTCGGCCGCCGGCCGGCCGACGACCCCGTCGTCCAGACCGAGCAGTTCCCGCGCCCCGTCGTTGATCAGGGCGATCCGCCGCCGGCCGTCGAGCATCACGAGCCCCTCCCTGACCGCGTGCAGCGCGGCCTCGTGATAGTCGTGCATGCGGCTCAGTTCCTTCGCGTTCATGCCGTGCGTGTGTCGGCGCAGACGCGCGTTCACCACGTACGTCCCCGCCCCGCCGAGCGCGAGCGCCGCGCCCGCCATGCCGAGCAGGGCGGTCACCTGCTCCCGCACCTGCTCGCTGATCCTCTCGATGGTGATGCCCGCGCTGACCAGGGCGACCACCCGGCCGTCGGCGTAGACCGGCGCGACCGTCCGCACGGAAGGGCCGAGCACGCCGAGATGCGTCTCGGAGTAGAAGCGTCCCTGCCGCGCCTCCTCGATGTGACCGAGGTACGTCCGCCCGATCTGCTCCGGCTCCGGATGCGTCCACCGGGTGCCGTCCGGCGCCATGATCACCACGAAGGCGACGTCCGCGTGCCGGCGCAGCGACTCGGTGTACGGCTGGAGCACGGCCGTCGGGTCGGCGGACCGCGCGGCGGCCGCCACCGCGGGCGAGTCCGCCACCGCCGCCGCGGTCGCCGTGGACTGGCGGCGCGCGGTCTCCTCGGCCTGCGCCCGGTCCGTGACGTACGCGAAGAACGCGCACCCCGCCACGACGACGGCCACCAGCACGACCTGCATCGCGAAGAGCTGGCCGGCCAGGCTGCGGGGGTGGGGGAGGGGGAGGCGCATGCGGGTAAGTGTGCACGGCGGAGTTTGCGCCGGAGCATTGCGTTCCCGAATCGTTCCCTTCCCGCTCGTCCCCTTCGTCCCCTCCCGGCCCGGTCGTCGTGAACGAAACGCACGCAACCGTGACCCCGGTCACAGGCTGCTGGATAGTCGCGGATGTCCACCGGGACGTGGACATCCACCAGCACGAGGAGGACCCCGTGGCCGCACGACGGGACCGCACCCACTATCTGTACCTGGCCGTCATCGGCGCCGTACTGCTCGGCATCGCCGTCGGCTTCCTGGCGCCCGGCGTCGCCGTCGAGCTCAAGCCGCTGGGCACCGGGTTCGTCAACCTGATCAAGATGATGATCTCGCCGATCATCTTCTGCACGATCGTCCTCGGCGTCGGCTCGGTCAGGAAGGCCGCCAAGGTCGGCGCCGTCGGCGGCCTCGCCCTCGGCTACTTCCTCGTCATGTCGACCGTCGCACTCGCGATCGGCCTCGTCGTCGGCAACCTCCTGGAACCCGGCTCCGGACTCCACCTCACCCCGGAGATCGCCGAGGCCGGCGCCAAGCAGGCCGAAGGCGCGAGCGAGACCACCACGGACTTCCTCCTCGGCGTCATCCCCACCACCCTCGTCTCCGCCTTCACCGGCGGCGAAGTCCTCCAGACCCTCCTCGTCGCCCTCCTCGCCGGCTTCGCCCTCCAGGCCATGGGCAGCGCCGGAGAGCCCGTCCTGCGCGGCATCGGCCACATCCAGCGGCTCGTCTTCCGCATCCTCGGCATGATCATGTGGGCCGCCCCCGTCGGCGCGTTCGGCGCCATCGCCGCCGTCGTCGGCGCGACCGGCGCCGCCGCCCTCAAGTCGCTCGCCGTCATCATGATCGGCTTCTACCTGACCTGCGGCCTCTTCGTCTTCGTCGTCCTCGGCGCCATCCTCCGGCTCGTCGCCGGGATCAACATCTGGTCCCTCCTCAAGTACCTCGGCCGCGAGTTCCTCCTCATCCTCTCCACCTCCTCCTCGGAGTCGGCGCTCCCCCGCCTCATCGCCAAGATGGAACACCTCGGCGTCAGCAAGCCCGTCGTCGGCATCACCGTCCCGACCGGCTACTCCTTCAACCTCGACGGCACCGCCATCTACCTCACCATGGCCTCCCTCTTCACCGCCGAGGCGATGGGCGACCCCCTCTCCCTCTCCGAGCAGGTCTCCCTCCTCGTCTTCATGATCATCGCCTCCAAGGGTGCCGCCGGCGTCACCGGCGCCGGCCTCGCCACCCTCGCCGGCGGCCTCCAGTCCCACCGCCCCGAACTCGTCGACGGCGTCGGTCTCATCGTCGGCATCGACCGCTTCATGAGCGAAGCCCGCGCCCTCACCAACTTCGCCGGCAACGCCGTCGCCACCGTCCTCATCGGCACCTGGACCAAAGAGATCGACAAGACCCGCGCCGCCCGAGTCCTCGCCGGCCACGTCCCCTTCGACGAGCAAACCCTCGTCGACGACCACGCCCCCGCCGCCACCGCCGTCCCCGACCAGCGCTCCGACGACGGCGAGGAGAAGGCCCGCGCAGGCGTCTGACCCCCCACGCCCCGGCGGAACGGCTGGGCGCATCGCGGCGGGCGGAGACGCGCCCCGCGACACAGCGCGAGTCCCGGGCCTTGAGCCGGATCCGGGCCTCGGGAGGAGAGCGGCCCTCGTGGAGTGGGGGCCGCTCTTTCCTACGTGCCGGCCGTGGGGGCGGCGGCGTTCAGGTCGGAGAGCTCGGCCTCGGAGAGGTGCAGGTCCGCCGCCTGTGCGGAGTCTCGTACGGTCGAAGGCCGGCTCGCTCCCGGGATGGGCAGAACGGTGTCGGAACGGGTGAGGAGCCAGGCGAGGGCGACCTGTTGGGGGCTGATGTGCCGGGATCGGGCGACTCGGTGGAAGGCGCCGAACTGCGGATCTTCCGCTTGGGTGGAGGTGCCGTCCAGGGAGGATCGGGAGATGCCGCCGAGGGGGCTCCAGGGGAGGAAGGCGAGGCCGAGGTCGGCGCAGAGGCGGAGTTGGGCCTCGCTGTCGCGTACGGCGGGGGAGTAGCGGTTCTGGACGGAGACGAGGCGGTCGCCGAGGATCTCGCGGGCCAGGAGGATCTGGGGGGAGTCGACGTTCGAGATGCCGGCGAGGCGGACGGTGCCGGCGTCGAGGAGGTCCCGTACCGCGCCCAGGGATTCGGCGTAGGGGACGGAGGGGTCGGGCTTGTGGAGTTGGTAGAGGCCGATGGTGTCGACGCGGAGCCGTAGTGCCGAGGCCTCGGCTGCCCGGCGGAGGTGATCGGGCCGGCCGTCGACCGTCCAACCGCCGTCGGGGGTGCGTCCGCGGCCGCCCTTGGTCGCCACGAGGACGTGGTCCGTGGGGCCTCGGTAGGACGCCAGGGCCCGGGTGACGAGGAGTTCGCCGTCGCCGGGGGTGCCGCCCGGCGGGTGGTAGGAGTCGGCGGTGTCGAGGAGGGTGACGCCGGCGTCGAGTGCGGCGTGGAGGGTGGCGACGGCCCGGTCCTCGTCGGGCCGGCCTTCGATGGACAGGGGCATCGTGCCGAACCCGACCGCCCCGACCCGTACGTCCCCGAGCATCCGGTAGCGCATCAGAGCACCGCCCCGGCCGCATCCCCGGCGGCGGAACCGAAGCCGGTCCCGGCAGTGGACCCGACGGCGTCCCCGGCGGCGGACCCGACGGTGTCCCCGGCGGCATCCCAGCCCGTACCCCCGCCCGTACCCCCGCCCCCGACCGTCTCCGCCACGGCCCTGGCGAGCCATTCCGCGGAGTGGGTGAAGGAGTAACCGAGGGAGGTCGCGCGGGAATTGTCCATGCCGTATGAGCGGGTGAAGGAGAAGGGGGAGACTTCGCCGACCTCTACGGGGTGGAAGGTGGCGCGGCCGCCGGTGAGCTGTTCGATCGCGGTGCAGATGTCGGTGGTGGTGAGGGGGCCGTGGGAGTGGGCGTTGACCGGGCCGGTGAAGTGCGATGCGACGGTCCAGGCGAGGAAGGAGGCGATTTCCTCGACGTATATGTACGTCGCGGGGTGGTTCACGACGGGGACGGCGATCGGTTCGCCCGTGCGGACGCGTCGGGCGTAGTGGTCGAGGCGGCCGGTGAAGTCGTCCGTGCCGCCGAGTACGTGGGCGACGCGCACCGAGGTCCAGGCGAAGGGGGAGCCGGTGGCGAAGACGGCCTCGGCCTGGCGCTTGCCCTCGCCGTAGTGGGTGTCGAGGAAGTCGGGGTCGTCCCAGGGGAGGCTCGTGTCGACGTGCACCGTTTCCAGGTCGAGCGCGGATTCGGTGACGGGGACGGGCGAGTCCTCGTACTCGTACACCTCGACGGTCGAGGTCATGACGTAGCGGCCGGTGCGGGGGCCGAAGACGCGGAGGGCGATCTCGGCTTGGCGGGGGGTGTAGCAGACCTGGTCGACGACGACGTCGAAGGTGCGGCCCGCGAGGGCGGATTCGAGGCTGGATTCGTCGTTGCGGTCGGCGATGATCTGCTCGATTCCGGCGGGGGCGGTGGAGGAGCCCCGATTGAGCACCGTGATGTGGTGCCCGGATTCCCGAAGGAGGGCGATGAGCCGCTTTCCGAAATAGCGATTACCGCCGATGACCAGAATGTCCATGAATCCCAACTCCCTTGTCTACGGGGTCAAGTGTTACGTTGTGCGCTCGCTGATTGAAGGGGGAAACATGGGACTCGCGGCCGCCGCACCGAAGGAACCACGGCATTCGCGGGCCGGCGCCGAGGAAACGTCGGCGGTCGTTTTCGACCCCATCGACCGGCAGATCCTGGACCTCCTGCAGACCGACGGACGGATCAAGCTCAGCGAGCTCGGCCGGCGGGTCAGGCTGAGCCCTGCGGCGGTCACCGAGCGGGTGCGCCGCCTGGAGGCGGGCGGGGCGGTCACGGGGTACGGGGCGCACGTGTCCCCGGCGCGGCTCGGCTACGGCATCCAGGCGTTCATCCGGGTGAACCCGCACGGCGGCTACACGCTGAAGCACCCCCGCACCCTGGAGCTCACCGCGCGCCCGGAAGTCCTGGAGGTGCATCACGTGGTCGGCGAGGACTGCTGGATCCTCAAGGTCGCCGTCACCGACACGATCCATCTCGAAGACGTCCTGGAGCAGACCTCGGCGCTCGGCCGGACCACGACGTCGATCGTGCTGTCGTCCCCGGTCGAGCGGAAGCCGCTGCTGCCGCCTTCCTGACGCCGCCCGGCCCTCGCCCCGATCCTGCCCTCGCCCCGATCCCGCCCTCGCCCTGACGCAGCCCCCGCCCCGCCCCCGCCCCGGTGCCGCCCCTGACCCCCGTCTCTTGCCTTGACGTCGGCGTCAAGGCCTACGGTCGGGGACATGCGCATCGGAGAGCTGGCCGAGCGGGCCGGAACCACCACGCGGACGCTGCGGTACTACGAGTCCCGGGGCCTCCTGACCGCCCGGCGTACGGAGCAGGGGTACCGCACGTACGACGAGGGGGACCTGCGGCTGCTCCGGCAGATCAGGACCTTGCAGGACTTCGGGTTCGAGCTGGAGGAGACGCGGCCGTTCGTCGACTGCCTGCGGGCCGGGCATCCGGCGGGGGACGCCTGTCCCGCGTCGATCGCCGTGTACCGGCGGAAGGTCGCGGAGCTGGACGGGCTGATCGACCAGCTCCGGGCGGTGCGTGCCCAGGTGGGCGCGCAGCTGCTGCGGGCCGAGGCGGAGCTGGCGCACGGCCCGGAGCCCCGGTGCGAGTTCGATGCGGAGACCGATGGGGCGACGGAGACGGAAGGGAAAGGGTGACGGAGATGGCGACGACGGGATACGGCGAGGTCGTGGGCGAGGTCACGGACGCGGACTTCGGGACGGAGGTGCTCGGGGCGGGGGTGCCGGTCCTGGTGAAGTTCACGGCGGAGTGGTGCGGGCCCTGCCGGCAGATGAGGCCGGTGCTCGGGGCGGTCGCGGCGGAGGGGGCGGGGCGGCTGCGGATCGTCGAGATGGACGTGGACCGCAACCCGGAGACGGCGCTGAGGTACGGGGTCCTCGGGACTCCGACGCTCATGGTGTTCAGGGCGGGCGAGCCGGTGCGGTCCCTGGTGGGGGCGCGGCCGAAGCGCAGGCTCCTGGAGGAGCTGGCGGACGTGCTGTCCGGGTGACCGTCGACTGAGAGGCGCATACAGAAATACCCCGACTAGAATTGACAGTCGGGGTATTGCGTCGCGTATATTCATGGATTCCGTGTCTGGACATACGAGAGACGCGGAGAAGTTCAATAAACGCACTGTATCGCGCCGGGAGTCGAATTGTCAACCGAGGAATTTCGGAAAGAACAGCAATTCATCACCGATCTGTACGCACGACTCGACGACCTCAGGGACCAGGCCGAGGCCGCCGTCGAGCGGGCCCTGCGCACCCCGGGGGTCGGCGGCAACCAGGGGCGGCTCGAACGGGACGTGCTGGTCGCCGAGCAGTCCGGTCTGCTCGCCGCGCTGAACGCGGGGGAGAGCGGGCTGTGCTTCGGCCGGCTCGTGTTCAAGGACGGGCGCGACCACCACATCGGGCGGCTCGGCATCCGCGAGGACGACCCGAACCGCACCCCGCTCGTCGTCGACTGGCGCGCCGAGGTGGCCCGCCCCTTCTACCTCGCCACCGGGTACGAGCCGATGGGGCTGACCCGGCGCCGGCACATCACCACCCTCGGCCGCACCGTGACCGCGCTCCACGACGAGGTGCTCGACCTCGCCGACGCCACCCGCACCGGCCACGAGAGCCGGGACGCCGACGAGGTGCTGCTCGCCGCGCTCGACGCCGCCCGCACCGGCCGGATGCACGACATCGTGCAGACCATCCAGGCCGAGCAGGACGCCATCATCCGCTCGCCGCACCGCGGGGTACTCGTCGTCGAGGGCGGCCCCGGCACCGGCAAGACCGCCGTCGCCCTGCACCGGGCCGCGTACCTCCTCTACGCCCACCGCGAGCAGCTCGCCAAGCGGGCCGTCCTCATCGTCGGCCCCAACCCGGCGTTCCTCGGCTACATCGGCAACGTCCTGCCCTCCCTCGGCGAGACCGGCGTCCTCCTCGCCACCCCCGCCGAACTCTTCCCCGGTGTCCGCGCCACCGGCACCGACACCCCGGAAGCCGCCGCGGTCAAGGGCTCCGCCGCCATGGCCACCGCCCTCGCCGCGGCCGTACGCGACCGCCAGCAGGTCCCCGAACGCGGCGAGCCGCTGATCGTCCCGCACGACGACGGCGACCTGGTCATCGACTGGGACATGGCCCTGGAGGCCCGCCACAAGGCCCGCGAGACCGCCCTCCCGCACAACCTGGCCCGCCCGTACTTCGTCTTCCGGATCCTCGACGCGCTCGCCGAACAGCTCGCCGACCGGATCGGCGCCGACCCCTACGGCGGACCCAACTTCCTCGGCCCCGACGACATCGCGCTGCTCGCCAAGGGCATCGCCGCCAACCCGGAGGTGTACGCGGCGATCGGCACGCTCTGGCCCGCGCTCACCCCGCAGGACTTCCTCGCCGACTACCTCGCCGAGCCCACGCACCTGCCCGAGGCGGACGCCGCGGCGATCCGGCGCGACGGCGGCCCCTGGACCCCCGGCGACGTCCCCCTCCTCGACGAGGCGGCCGAACTCCTCGGCGAGGACGACTCCGCCGCCCGCGCCGCCGAGGAAGCCGAACGGCAGAAGCAGATCCAGTACGCGCAGGGCGTCCTCGACGTCTCCTTCGCCTCGCGCACCTACGAGTTCGAGGACAAGGAGGAGCTCGACAAGGACGCGTCCGAGGTCCTCTCCGCCCACGACATCATCGACGCGGAACGGTTCGCCGAACGCCACGAGGAGGCCGACCACCGCACCGCCGCCGAACGGGCCGCCGCCGACCGCACCTGGGCCTTCGGGCACATCATCGTCGACGAGGCCCAGGAACTCTCCGCGATGACCTGGCGACTCCTCATGCGCCGCAGCCCCAACCGGTCCATGACGCTCGTCGGCGACCCCGCCCAGACCGGCGACCCGGCCGGCGTCGGCGCCTGGCGGAGCATCCTCGCCCCGTACGTGGAGGACCGCTGGGACCACGTGCGCCTCGGCGTCAACTACCGCACGCCCGCCGAGATCATGGCCGTCGCCGCCGAGGTGCGGCGGGCCGACGACCCCGGCTTCGAGCCGCCGAGCTCGGTGCGCTCCACCGGCGTGGAACCCTGGGACCTGACCGTCGAGGACCCGGTGAAGGAGGCCGCCGACGCGGTCGCCGCCGAAGCCCGCGCGGAGGGCCGGCTCGCCGTCATCGCCCCGCCCGCCCTCCACCCCGGACTCGTCGCCGCCCTCCCCGACGCCTCGTACGGCCCGAAGCCCGACCTCACCCGCCCGGTCGTCCTCCTCGACCCCCGGCAGGCCAAGGGCCTGGAGTTCGACACCGTCCTCGTCGTCGACCCGGACGGCATCCGGGCCGGCGCCACGCACGGCGTCAACGACCTGTACGTGGCACTGACCCGGGCCACTCAGCGGCTCGGGATCATCCGCCCGGCGGCCGCCGAGCCGGCCGTCACTCCGGCTGTCACCCCGGCCGCCGAGCCGGCCGTCACGCCGGCCTGAGCCAGACCGTCGCCAGCGGCGGCAGGGTCATGCGCAGGCTCGCCGCGCGGCCGTGCCACGGCACCGACTCGGTCTTCACCGGGTCGGTGCCGACGACGTCGCCGCCGCCGTAGCGGGCGGCGTCCGTGTTGAGGACCTCCGCCCAGGCCGCGAAGGAGTCCGGCACGCCCAGCCGGTAGTCGTGCCGGACGACGGGCGAGAAGTTGGACACGGCGAGCAGGGGCGAGCCGTACGCGTCGAAGCGCAGGAACGCGAAGACGTTGTCCTCGGTCGCGTCCCCCACCACCCACTGGAAGCCCTCCGGGGCCGTGTCCCGCTCCCAGAGCGAGGGGCTCGCCGCGTACACCGTGTTGAGGTCGCGCACCAGGTCCCGCACGCCCCGGTGGTCGGCCTCGGCGCCGTACGACGGGTCGAGCAGCCACCAGTCCGGGCCGTGCTCGGCCGACCACTCCCCGCCCTGGGCGAACTCCTGCCCCATGTAGAGGAGCTGCTTGCCGGGGTGGGCCCACATGAACCCCAGGTAGGCCCGGTGGTTCGCCCGCTGCTGCCACCAGTCGCCGGGCATCTTCGACACCAGGGACCGCTTGCCGTGCACGACCTCGTCGTGGGAGATCGGCAGGATGTAGTTCTCGCTGTACGCGTAGACCATCGAGAACGTCATCTCGTGGTGGTGGTACTTGCGGTGCACCGGCTCCTTCCCGACGTAGCCGAGCGAGTCGTGCATCCAGCCCATGTTCCACTTCATGCCGAAGCCCAGGCCGCCGAAGCCGCCCGGCCCCACCTGGTCGGTCGCCCGCGTCACGCCGTCCCAGGCCGTCGACTCCTCGGCGAACGTCACGATGCCGGGGCAGCGCCGGTACACCGTCGCGTTCATCTCCTGGAGGAAGGCGACCGCGTCCAGGTTCTCCCGGCCGCCGAACTCGTTCGGCAGCCACTCGCCGTGCTCCCGCGAGTAGTCGAGGTAGAGCATCGACGCCACCGCGTCCACCCGCAGCCCGTCGATGTGGAACTCCTGGCACCAGTAGACCGCGTTCGCCACCAGGAAGTTCCGCACCTCCTTGCGGCCGTAGTCGAACTCCAGCGTCCCCCAGTCGGGATGGTGCGAACGGCGCGGGTCCTCGTGCTCGTACAGCGGCCGCCCGTCGAACTCGGCCAGCGCCCAGTCGTCCTTCGGGAAGTGCGCCGGGACCCAGTCCATCAGGACCCCGATGCCCGCCGCGTGCAGCGCGTCCACCAGGAACCTGAAGTCGTCCGGGGTGCCCATGCGGGCCGTCGGCGCGTAGAACCCCGTCACCTGGTAGCCCCACGAGCCGCTGAACGGATGCTCGGCGACCGCCATGAACTCCACGTGCGTGAAGCCCAGGTCCCGCACGTAGTCCGGCAGCTGCTCCGCCAGCTGGCGGTACGTCAGGCCCGGCCGCCACGACGGCAGGTGCATCTCGTACACCGACAGCGGGGCCTCGTGGTGCGGACGCGCGCCGCGCCGCTCCATCCACTCCGCGTCGTCCCACACGTAGTGCGACTCGGTGACGATCGACGCCGTGTTCGGCGGGCACTCCGTACGGCGGGCCATCGGGTCCGCCCGGACGGTGTGCGAACCGTCCGGGCGGGCGATGTCGTACTTGTAGACGGCGCCCTCGCCGATCCCCGGCACGAACAGCTCCCACACGCCCGTCGAACCCAGCGACCGCATCGGCAGCCCCGTGCCGTCCCAGTACGTGAAGTCGCCCGTGACCCGCACCCCGCGGGCGTTCGGCGCCCACACGGCGAAACGGGTGCCGGCGACGCCCTCGTGCGTCATCGTGCGCGAGCCGAGCGCCGTCCACAGCTCCTCGTGCCGGCCCTCCCCGATCAGATGCAGGTCCAGATCCCCGAGCGACGGCAGGAAGCGGTACGGGTCCCGCACCGCGAGCTCCTCCCCGCCGTCCTCGTACCGGACCCGCAGCTCGTACGCCGGGACCTTGCGCAGCAGCGGGATCACCGCCGAGAACAGGCCGTCGCCGTCGTCGTGCAGCACCACGTGCCGGTCCTTCGTGACGACGGCGACCTCCTTCGCCCACGGGCGCAGCACCCTTACGGCGATCCCGCCCTTCACCGGGTGCGCACCCAGCACGCCGTGCGGATCGTGATGCTCACCCGCCAGCAGGCGGGCCCGCTCTCCCGGGTCGAGTGGTGGCGCCTTCCTCACCGCGGTCCGGTCCGGCGTGGCCGTCTTCTTGGTGCGGGACGTCTTGCCTGCGGATCGGGCGGTCACCGGGAGCCTCCTGAAGGGCGGGGGGAACGGGGGTACGGATGCGCAACGTCTTCGCGCCACGACTGGAAACTCGGCCGAACGGGCCCCCTCCCCATTCCCGCAGGCAGCCCCCACCCCCCACATGCTCCAAACGGGTCCCTCCCGAGCCACGGCGCCGCCCGGGTGGGGGGCGCCGTGGGTGGGGTGGGGGTCATAGGGGGGTGGAGAGGCGGTGGATGGCGGACATGGGGACGGGGAGCCAGTCGGGGCGGTGGCGGGCTTCGTAGACGACTTCGTAGACGGCTTTGTCGGTCTCGTAGGCGCGGAGGAGCGCGGGGTCGGCCCGGGGGTCGGTCCCGGCGGCCTCGGCGTAGCCGGTGCAGTAGGCGGCCCGGCAGCGGGCGGCCCAGTCGGCGTTCCAGGGGCGGTGGGTGCGGGCGGCGTAGTCGAAGGAGCGGAGCATGCCGGCGACGTCGCGGACGGTGGGCTGGGGGCTGCGGCGTTCGTCGAGGGGTTTCGCGGGTTCGCCCTCGAAGTCGATGACGGCCCAGGCGCCGTCGGACCCGCGGAGGGTCTGGCCGAGGTGGAGGTCGCCGTGGATGCGCTGGAGCGCGCCGGTGCCGCCGCCGGCCGCGGCGAAGACGGCCCGCAGGCCGGGGACGTAGGGCAGGAGGGCGGGTACGGCCTGGGCCGCGGCGTGGAGGCGCCGGTCCATGGCGTCGGCGACCTCCTCGGCCTCGGCCTTGCGGAGCCGTCGGGTGGGGAGGGCTTCGGCGAGGGCGAGGTGGACCTCGGCGGTGGCGCGGCCGAGGGCGCGGGCCTCGGTGGTGAACTCGCGCCCGTCGGCGAGCGCGTCGAGCGCGAGCCGCCAGCCGTCGCGGGAGTCGCGCAGGTAGGGCTGGAGGACGCCGAGGGTGGAGGCCCCGGACTCGAACCAGGCGACGGGTGCGGGGACCCGTTCGCAGCCGGCCTGGCTGAGGGCGAGGGGGAGTTCCAGGTCGGGGTTGGCGCCGGGGCTGACCCGTCGGAAGATCTTGAGGATGAACGAATCCCCGTAGACCAGGGACGAGTTGGACTGTTCGGCGTCGAGCATGCGGGGGGCGAGGGCGGCGGGCAGTGCGGTGGTGGCGTGGAAGCGCAGGGGGCCGGTCCGGCCCGGGGTGCGCAGCCGCTCGTAGAGGAGTCCGGCGAGCCGCGGGTCGCGCAGCCCTTCGTACACGGCCCGTCCGGCGAGCGGTCCCTGCCGGATCCGCCCGATCAGAGCGGGGGCGAGGCGGGGCGGGAGCTGGGTCCGGACGCCCAGGAGGAGTTGGTAGCAGTCGGCGGGCGTGCCGGCCGGCCGGCCGGGTTGCTCGACCCGTACGAGGAGGTGGAGGAGGCCGGGTCCCGCGCCGTCCAGGGGCAGCAGCTCGGTGGCCGCGTCCAGTGTGAATCCGGTGACCCGGCGGCCCTTGCCCGCGAACCAGCGCTGCCGTGGCAGCCATTCGTGGAGCAGGGGGGCGAGGGACGGTAGGAGGGCGTCCGGGGCCCGGGTGGTGGATGCGGTCTCCGGCATGGCATCGCGTCCTTTCCCCGGGGCGCGCAGTTGATTTTCGTGTGCGTTCAAATGCGCAGAGTGTCCCGGATTGCGGCTATGGCTGTCCGGATGTGCGGGACGTGTCGGAAAGGGAAGATCCGTATGGGTCCGCCAAGTGGGCCCGGATGGACCTGAATCGTGTGTGGTTCACAGTGCCCAGAGTGGGACGGTGGAAACCGTCCCACTCCGGGCGAGCGGGAACTGACTCCCGCTCAGGCCTTCTTGAGACGGAACCAGTAGAAGCCGTGTCCCGCAAGGGTCAGGAGGTAGGGCAGCTGGCCGATGGCCGGGAACTGCACCCCGCCGATCAGTTCGACGGGACGGATCCCGTCGAAGCGCCGCAGGTCGAGCTCGGTGGGCTGGGCGTGCCGCGAGAAGTTGTTCACGCAGAGGACCAGATCCTCGCCGTCCTCGCGCAGGAAGGCGAGTACCGCCGGGTTGGACGCCGGGAGTTCCGTGTACGTTCCCGTGCCGAAGGCCCGGTTCTGCTTACGGATCTCGATCATCCGTTTCGTCCAGTGCAGCAGTGACGACGGCGAGGCCATGCCCGCCTCGACGTTGGTCACCTGGTAGCCGTGGACGGGGTCCATGATGGCCGGCAGGTAGAGCCGTCCGGGGTCGCAGGAGGAGAAGCCCGCGTTCCGGTCGGGTGTCCACTGCATCGGGGTCCTGACCCCGTCGCGGTCGCCGAGCCAGATGTTGTCGCCCATGCCGATCTCGTCGCCGTAGTACAGCACCGGCGAGCCCGGCAGCGAGAAGAGCAGCGCGGTGAACAGCTCCATCTGCTTGCGGTCGTTGTCGAGGAGCGGGGCGAGGCGGCGCCGGATGCCGATGTTGGCCCGCATCCGCGGGTCCTTGGCGTACTCGGCGTACATGTAGTCGCGCTCTTCGTCGGTGACCATTTCGAGGGTGAGCTCGTCGTGGTTGCGCAGGAAGATGCCCCACTGGCAGCCGGAGGGGATCTCCGGGGTCTTCGCCAGGATCTCCGACACGGGGTAGCGGGATTCGCGCCGGACGGCCATGAAGATCCGCGGCATGACCGGGAAGTGGAAGGCCATGTGGCACTCGTCGCCGCCGGAGCGGAAGTCGCCGAAGTAGTCGACGACGTCCTCGGGCCACTGGTTCGCCTCGGCGAGCAGCACCGTGTCCGGGTAGTGGTCGTCGATCTCCTTGCGGACCCGCTTGAGGAAGCCGTGGGTGGCGGGGAGGTTCTCGCAGTTGGTGCCCTCCTGCTGGTACAGGTACGGCACGGCGTCGAGCCGGAACCCGTCGATGCCCAGGTCGAGCCAGAACTTCAGCGAGGAGAGGATCTCCTCCTGGACGGCCGGGTTCTCGTAGTTCAGGTCCGGCTGGTGCGAGAAGAACCGGTGCCAGTAGTACTGCTTGCGGACCGGGTCGAAGGTCCAGTTGGAGGTCTCGGTGTCGACGAAGATGATCCGGGCGTCCGCGTACTGCTTGTCGTCGTCGGCCCAGACGTAGTAGTCGCCGTAGGGTCCCTCCGGGTCGCGCCGGGACTCCTGGAACCACGGGTGCTGGTCGCTCGTGTGGTTCATGACGAAGTCGATGACCACGCGCATCCCGCGCTGGTGGGCCGCGTCGACGAACTCGACGAAGTCGGCCAGGTCGCCGAACTCGGGGAGCACCGAGGTGTAGTCGGCGACGTCGTAGCCGCCGTCCCGCAGCGGGGACTTGAAGAACGGCGGCAGCCAGAGGCAGTCGACGCCCAGCCACTGGAGGTAGTCCAGCTTGGACGTGATGCCCTTCAGGTCGCCGACGCCGTCGCCGTTGCTGTCCTGGAAGGAGCGGACGAGGACCTCGTAGAAGACGGCCCGCTTGAACCAGTCGGGGTCGCGGTCCTTGGCGGGGGTGTCCTCGAAGGTGTCGGGGACGGGCTCGTTGACGGTCATGATGTGGGTGACCCTCCGGTCTGCGGGGACGGTCGCAGGACCAGGACGTGCGCGGGTGTGACACCCGGTTCCAGGCGCACGTAACTGGCCCTGCCCCAGTGATAGGTCTCGCCGGTGAGCTCGTCGCGCACCGGCACGGTCTCGTGCCAGTCGAGGCCGAGTTCCGGCATGTTCAACGAGAGTGAAGCCTCCTGGGTGTGGTGCGGGTCGAGGTTGACGACCACCAGAACGATGTTCGAACCCGAGCGCTTCGAGTACGCGATCACCTGGGGGTTGTCGGTGTCGTGGAAGGTCAGGTTCCGCAGCCTGCGGAGCGCCGGGTGGCGGCGCCTGGCCCGGTTCAGGGCGGTGATCAGCGGGGTGATCGTCGCCCCGGACCGCTCCGCAGACTCCCAGTCCCTCGGCCGCAGTTCGTACTTCTCCGAGTCGAGGTACTCCTCGCTGCCGTCCCGCAGCGCGGTGTTCTCGCACAGCTCGTACCCGGCGTACATGCCCCAGGACGGCGACAGCGTCGCGGCGAGCACCGCGCGCGCCTCGAACGCGGGCCGGCCGCCCTCCTGGAGGTAGGCGTGCAGGATGTCGGGGGTGTTCACGAAGAGGTTCGGCCGCATCTGCGCGGCCGTGTCCCCGGACAGCTCGGTGAGGTACTCCGTCAGCTCCTCCTTGGTGTTCCGCCAGGTGAAGTACGTGTACGACTGCTGGAAGCCGATCGCGCCGAGCGTCCGCATCATCGCCGGCCGGGTGAACGCCTCCGCCAGGAAGATCACGTCCGGATCGGCCCGGTTGACCTCGCCGATCACCCGCTCCCAGAACACCACCGGCTTGGTGTGCGGGTTGTCGACGCGGAAGATCCGGATCCCGTGGTCCATCCAGAACCGCAGCACCCGCACGGTCTCGGCGACGATCCCGTCCATGTCCCGGTCGAACGCGATGGGATAGATGTCCTGGTACTTCTTCGGCGGGTTCTCCGCGTACGCGATCGAGCCGTCCGGGCGGTGGTGGAACCACTCCGGGTGCTTCTCCACCCATGGGTGGTCCGGAGAGCACTGGAGCGCGAAGTCCAGCGCGATCTCCAGCCGCAGCTCCCGGGCCCGCGCCACGAACGCGTCGAAGTCCTCGAAGGTGCCGAGGTCCGGGTGGAGCGCGTCGTGCCCGCCCTCCGGCGAGCCGATCGCCCACGGCACGCCGACGTCGTTCGGCGACGCCGACAGCGAGTTGTTCGGGCCCTTGCGGTGGGTCTCGCCGATCGGGTGCACCGGCGGCAGGTACACCACGTCGAAGCCCATCGCCGCGACCGCCGGGAGGCGTTCGGCCGCGGTGCGGAAGTTCCCCGGGACCGTACGGCCCTTGACCTTCCGTACGCCCTCCGAGCGCGGGAAGAACTCGTACCAGGAGCCGAAGAGGGCCCGCTCGCGCTCCACCTGGAGGGGCAACGCGGGGGAGGAGGAGAGGAGTTCGCGCAGCGGGTGGCGGTCGAGGGACTCGACCACGCGGGGCGCGAGCGAGGCCGCGAGCCGCACGGCGGCCGGCCGCGACACGTCGCGCAGCGCGTCCGCGGCGGCGAGCACCGCCTCCCGGCCGCCGCCCTTCTTCGGGACGCCCTTCGCGGCGCGCTCGTGCAGCTCGGCCCCCTCGGCGAGGACCAGTTCGGAGTCGATCCCGGCCGGGATCTTGATCCTCGCCGTGTGGCGCCAGGTCGCCACCGGGTCGCTCCACGCCTCGACGGTGTACGTCCACAGGCCCTCGGCGTCCGGGGTGACCTCGGCACCCCACCGGTCGGTACCGGGGGCCAGTTCGCGCATCGGGGTCCATGGGCCGGGGCGGCCGGACGGGCCGCGCAGCACGACGTTGGCGGCGACCGCGTCGTGGCCCTCGCGGAAGACGGTCGCCGTCACCTCGAAGGTCTCTCCGGCGACCGCCTTCGCGGGGCGGCGGCCGCAGTCGACCAGCGGGCGTACGTCCAATACGGGAATGCGTCCCATGAGCGGATTCACAGCATCACCTGACGGGTTACGGGGGTGCGGGTGGTGGTGCGCTCTTTCTAGCTCCGCCGACGGCCGGCGGGTTGAGGGCATGGCCGCTCCTGTCCGCGTTCACTCGGATGGCGGGTCCACAGGGAGTACGGGGGTCCACGGGAAGTACGGGGTCACGGGGGGACGGTTTCGGGGGTGTACCGGAGGAGCCTTCCACGGTCGTCGGGCGGGCAATCCGGCGCTTTGTTAACTACTCGGGCGTAGCCGCGGCGGCAAGCACGCGGTCCGGACAGAAAAGAGCCCCGCCTTCTGTGGGGCGGGGCTCTGTTTCCGGCCGGGCGTCAGTGCCGCGGCGGCGCGTCCGGTCCGACCGGGTCCGTCGCCCACACCTGCCAGGGCTGGCGGGCCACCCACTCCTCCACCGGGGGCGGGGCGAGGGCGAGCGCCTCGGCCGAGACGCCGTCGTCGCCGGCCATCAGGAGCGGATCGGCGCCGCGCGCCATGTAGTGGTAGATCCCGGCCACTCCGGCGGCCGCCGCCCGGCCCAGGAGCTGCGCGAGGCCGTCCTCGAAGGCGACCGGATCCAGCTCCTCGTACCGCACCGCGCGGCCGAGACCGCGGCCGAACGCGGCCGCCAGCTCGCCGCCCGTCAGGGACCGCTCGCCGCCGATGTCGAACGTCCGGCCCTCCAGGCCCTCCACGGTCAGCGCGGCCAACGCCGCCTCCGCCAGGCCGCGGTGGGAGAGCCACGCCGTCCGCGCCGACTCCGGCAGCGGATACGCGAGCACGCCCTCGTCGACGAGCGCGGGACCGTTCCATGGCGAGAACAGGTTGTCCAGGTACACCGGCGGTCGGATCACCACCAGCGGCACCCCGCTGTCCCGCAGCACCCGCTCGGCCAGGCGCCGCGTCTCGAAGGCGGCGAAGTCCGTCGGTCCCGGCGGGATGCGGGTGTTGGCGTTGAACACCAGCCGGAGCGTCCCCGCCGCCAGCGCCGCCTCCGCGACGTTCCGCGCGTACGCCTCCACCCGCTCCGCCTCGTACACCAGCGGCATCGTCACGAACGCGTGCGTCGTGCCCTCGAAGAACCGCCGCACCTCCGCCGGCCGCCCCAGATCGCCGCCGGCGAAGACGGCGCCCGGCAGCGGCGGCCGGTCCGCCTCGGGCCGCCGGGTCAGCGCCCGCACCCGGTGCGTCCGCTCGGCGAGCAGCCGGGCCACCGCGGCACCCTGGAAGCCGGTCGCGCCCACCACCGCCACCCGCATCGGAATCTCACTGGACATGTGTGTCGAAGGCCCTTCGATAGGCTGTCACCGCTGTCGTGTCGGCGTCGTTCCAGGCTCGCCGCGACGGCTTCGGCCGTTCAATTAACAAACCGGGGCGGAAGTTGAAGGATCGTCCATGGCAACCGTGGGAACCGACCGTCACGAGCAGCGCGAGGACCTCCTCAGCGAACTGCTGAAACCCCTCCGGCTCACCGGGGTCTTCGACAGCCGCTGGCACGTCCGGGCCCCCTGGGCCATCGAGGGCGACGCCGAGAGCAGCTGCGCCGTCCTCCACTACGTCGTCGAGGGCGACTGCTGGATCACCACCGACGACGAACCCCCCGTCGCCCTGCACGCCGGCGACCTCGTCGTCTTCCCCACCGGCACCGCGCACCGCCTCTCCGACCGGCCCGACCGCCAGGGCCTCCCGCTCAAGGCCGTCCTGCCCGAACGGCGGCCCGGCACCTCCGGAGAGATCGTCATCGACGGCACCGGGCCCGAGAGCCGCCTCCTGTGCGCCGGACTCCACTACGACGCCAGCGCCGCCACCGGCCTCTACACCTCACTGCCCTGGGCCCTCGTCCTCGACGGCGCCCAGGTCGACCGGGAACCCCTGCTCCGCGACACCCTCCGGCTGCTCGCCGCACCGGACCGGCCCGTCGGGCCAGGCGACCAACTCATCACCCTCCGCGCCTTCGAAATGGCGCTCGTCCTCGCGCTCCGCCCCCTGCTGCGCGAACTCGCCGACAGCGCGACCTCGCTGCCGCTGCTGCGCCACCCCGGGATAAGCCGGGCCGTCGTCATCATGGCGACCCGCTTCGCCGAACCCTGGACCATCGACTCGGTGGCCCGCGAGGTCGGCATGTCCCGCTCCGCGTTCACCGCCGCCTTCCGCGACCTGGTCGGCGAGTCCCCCGCCCGCTACCTCGCCGCCCGGCGCATGCAGGAGGCGGGCCGGCTGCTCGCCGAGACCTCGCTCCCGCAGTCGGCCGTGCCCTCCCGCGTCGGCTACCAGAGCGCCGTCGGCTTCCACCTCGCCTTCCGCAAGTGGTTCGGCGTGACCCCCGGCGAGTACCGGGCGGGAGAGGCCAGCGCCGCCTGACGCCCCCGACCTGACATCTTCGGGCGCCCCTGGACGGTTCTTAAGGAGCCCTGGACGGACGCTCATTGTCCGGACCGGCCGCACCGGTCCAGTCTCGGGACCGGCAGTGCCGTGACACCCGAGGAGAGGCGAGGCGCCGGTGACGAGGTCCGGGCAGGAGTATCTGGAGGGGCTGCGCGACGGGCGGGCGATCTGGCTCGACGGGGAGCGGGTCGGGGACGTCACCGCGCATCCCGCCTTCCGGACCACCGCGGCCTCCTTCGCCGGCCTGTACGACCTCGCGGACGACCCCGTCCACCGCCCCGTCCTCGTCCAGGGCGGGGTGCGCCGCGCCTGCACCGTGCCGCGCTCCTACGAGGACCTCGTCGCCCGCCGCCGGGCCTTCCGCACCACGGCCGAGGCCAGTTACGGCTTCCTCGGCCGCACCCCGGACTACATGGCCGCGGGGGCCGCCGGGTTCGCGGCCGCGCCCGGCGTGTTCACCGGCGCCGCCTTCGACGGCGCCGAGAACGCCCTCGCGTTCCACCGGCGGCTCGCGGAGGGCGACCTGCACACCGCGTTCACCCTCACCAACCCGTCGCAGGGGCGCGGCGACGACGACCGCACCCTGCGGGTCGTCGGGGAACGCGACGGCGGGATCGTCGTCCGCGGCGCGAAGACGATCGGCACCGGGGCGGTCTTCGCCGACGAAATCCTCGTCGGCACCATCGAACCGCTCGCCGACGACGACACCGACCACGCCGTCACCTTCTCCGTGCCGCTCGACACCCCCGGCCTCAAGCTGATCTCCCGCACCTCCTACGAGCAGCGGTCCCGGTCCGTCTTCGACCACCCGCTGTCCTCCCGGTACGACGAGAACGACGCGATGCTGGTCTGCGAGGACGTCCTCGTGCCCTGGGAACGGGTCCTCACCTACCGCGACCCGGCCACCACCGGGGCCGTCTGGTGGCAGACCCCCGCCTACCTGAACCTCGTCCACCAGTCCGCCACCCGCTTCTGGACCAAGCTCGCGTTCCTCACCGGCCTCGCGATCCTCGTCGCCCGCTCCCACGGCACCGAGAAGCTGCCGCCCGTCACCCAGGCCCTCGGCCGGCTCCTCGGCATGGTCGCCCAGGCCAAGGCGTTCGTCCTCGCCGCGGAGGCCTCGTACGAGGAGGTCGACGGCGGCCGCGGCGGCGTCCGCCCCGGCCAGGAGATCTCCTTCGCCCAGCGGATCATGGCCGGCGAGCTGTACCCGCGGGCGATCCAGGACATCAAGCTCCTCGCCGGCGGGGCCCTCGTACAGCTGCCCGCGAGCGGCCGCGACCTCCTCCACCCCGAACTCGGGCCGCTGGTCCACCGCTACTTCGCCGCGCCCGGCCACCCCGCCGAGGACCGCGTGAAACTCCTCAAACTGGCCTGGGACGCGCTCGGTTCGGAGTTCGCCGGCCGCCACGAGCAGTACGAGCGCTTCTACCACGGCGCCCCGCACGTCTACCTGACCATGCAGACCTGGGCCGGGTCGGCCGGGGAGTGCGAGAGCCTCGCCCAGGCCTGCCTCGACGGCTACGGCCTGGAGACCACCCGGTGACGGCCGCACCACCGGCGCCACGGCGCGGGGCGCTCGCCCTGCTCGCCGCCACCCAGCTCCTCCTGATCACCGACACCGCGATCGTCAACGTGGCCCTGCCCTCCGTCGGCGCGGACCTCGGAGCCGGCTCCACCGGCCTGTCCTGGGTGGCCAACGCCTACCTGATCGCCTTCGGCGGGCTGCTCCTGCTCGGCGGACGCGTCGCCGACCTCCTCGGCCACCGCCGCGTCTTCCTCGGCGGCCTCACCCTGCTCGCCGCCGCCTCCGCCCTCGGCGCCCTCGCCCCCGACGCGGGCGTCCTCGTCGCCGCCCGCGCCGTCCAGGGCGCCGGCGCCGCCCTCGCCGCGGCCGCCGCCTTCGCCCTGCTGCTCCTGCTCTTCCCCGACGGCCCCGCCCGGCACAAGGCCCTCGGCGCGTTCGCCGCGATGGGCGGCCTCGGCGGAGTGCTCGGCACGGTCCTCGGCGGCGTCCTCACCGGCCTCCTCGGCTGGCGCGCCACGTTCTGGCTGAACGTGCTCCTCGCCGCGGTGCTCGCCGCCCTCGCCCTGCGCGTCCTCGAACCCCGCGCCGCACGGGCGCTCCGCGGCGGCTTCGACATCGCCGGGGCGCTCACCGCGACCGCCGGACTCGGCCTCGTCGCCTTCGCGCTGGTCGGCGGCGCCGGCGCCGGATGGCTCTCCGCCCGCACCCTCGGCGCCGGGGGAGCCGGCCTGGCGCTGCTCCTCGCCTTCGCCGCCGTCGAGAGCCGGGCCGCCGCGCCGCTCGTCCCGCCGCAGGTCCTCGCCCGCCCCGCGCTCCGCCTGGCCAACGTCCTCGCCGCCCTCGCCCAGACGACCCTGTTCCCGATGTTCTTCCTGGTCGGCCTCTACCTGCAGAGCGTCCTCGGGTACGCGCCCCTCGGCGGCGGCCTCGGACTCCTCCCGCTCTCGCTCGTCGTCGTCGCGGTCGCCCCGCAGACCGGCCGGATCATCTTCCGGATCGGCCTCCACCGCACCACGACCCTGGGCTTCGCCCTGCTCTGCGCCGGCACCCTCTGGCTCGGCCTCGCGCTCACCGCCGACGGGTCCTTCGCGACCACGGTCCTCGCGCCGAGCCTGCTGCTCGGCGCCGCCCTCCCGCTCGTCATGGTCGCCACCAACGTGGCGGCCACGGCCGACGCCGCACCCGAGGAGGCCGGCCTCGCCTCCGGACTCGTCAACACCGCCCAGCAGTTCGGCTCCGTCCTCGGCCTCGCCGTCCTGGTCGGCGTCGCCACCGCACGCACCGAGGCCCAGGACACCGCCCGCGCCGCCGCCGAGACCGCGGGCTTCCGCGCCGCGCTCCTCACCGGCGCCGCCTTCGCGGCCCTGGCCGCCCTGCTCTCCCTGCGGCCCGTGCGGTCCCCGAAGCCCGTCCCGTCGTCCACCACCACCGGCGAGTGAGCCGAAGAAGAGAGGAGCCGGGACGTGCTCGGCGATCCGCGCCACCGTACCGAGGACATACGCGCCGCCGACCCGCTGGGCGCCGACGCCCTGCTCGCCGCCGTGCCCGCCATGAACGAGCGGGGCGACACGGCCGCGCTGACGGTCGCGCTGCGCGCCCTCGTGCCCGACCCCGACCGGGCGGCCCTGTGGAGCGTCGGCGGCGCGGCGGCGGCGATGCGCGACCTCGGCATCCTCCTCGGATCGCTGAAGCGGCACGGGGTGCAGCCGCTGGCCGCGGTGCCCGAGGCGCTGCCCGTGCTCGAACTCCTCGGCCGCCGCACGGACATGGTGCCCCGGGACACCGTCCACCACTACACGGCCTGGAACCCGGTGGGCCCGCGCCGCCGCTCGTACACCGGCCACCCGACGGAGGCCCTGCTCCAGGAGGCGGTACGGATGGTGTTCCCCGCCCTGGCCGGGGCCCTCGACGACTGCGCCCGCCTCACCGGCCTCGAACCGTACGACCCGGGCTTCGCCACCGTCCTCGACCGGATCGCCCGCCGGGTGCGGGCCATGGTCGACTCCATCGACCTGACGGTCGCCGAGGTGTCGCCGGAGTACTTCGCGCTGACGCTGCGCCCGTACTTCGAGGAGGTCGAGGTCGGGGGCCGCGACTACCTGGGCCCGGCCGCCGCGCAGGTGCCGCTCTGGCCGATCGACCTGACGCTGTGGCAGTGCGACCGCCCGGACCCGGCGTACGACGCCTTCCTCGCCGAGTCGGTGCCCTACGCGCTGCCGGCCTGGCGGGAGTTCCACGCCCGCCACCGGGGCGGGGTGTCGGCCGTCAGCAAGCTGTCGGCTGCCGTGAGCTGGGAGGGCGCCGACCGGCTCCCGCCGCGGCTCGCCGCCTCCGCGGAGGCCCTCGGCCGGGTGCTGCGGATCCTCAAGACCTTCCGGGCCCGCCACATCGGCATCGCCCGCAAGGCGTACGACGACGACGTGCGCCTGTACGAGGAGGGCAGCGGCGGGGCCCCGGTCGCGCTGCTGCGCTCGATCCTGGACCTGACCAGGGAGAACGAGACCATGGTGCGCCGCGCGACCGTGCGACGCCGTCCCGCCGGGGCCCCCGTCGGTCCGACCGCCGCCTAGGAGCAGCCGAGATGCCGTCCACCGCCCCGTCCGCCGCCCGGCACCCGTACGCGCACCCCTACGGGCAGAGCCCGCACGTCGTGATCGCCGGCGGGGGTGTCGCCGGGCTCACCGCCGCGCTCGCGCTGCACGCCGCCGGGTTCGAGCGGGTGACGGTCGTCGAGGCGGCGCTCGCGGTCCGCCCGCTGGGCGCCGGGCTCAACCTGATGCCGAACGCGGTCCGCGAACTGGACGCCCTCGGCCTGCTCGACGCCCTGGAGGCGGGCGCCCTGCGCACCCGCGAACTGCGCTACTACCACCGGTCCGGCGGCCTCATCTCGCGCGAGCCGCGCGGCCTCGGCGCGGGCTACCGCTGGCCGCAGCTCTCGGTGCACCGCGGCCACCTCCAGCAGGTGCTCGCCGGCGCGGTACGGGCCAGGCTCGGGCCGGGCGCGCTGGTGACCGGGGTCCGGGTGCGCGGCGTGGAGCCGCTGCCGCACGGCCGGACCCGGCTGCTCCTGGAGCACCGGGAGGGCGCCGTGCGGGGCCGGGCCTCGCTCGAACCGGACGTGCTGGTGGGCGCGGACGGCATCAGGTCGGCGGTCCGCGCCGCGCTGCACCCGGGCGAGGGCGGGCCGCCGTGGAACGGCATGCTGGTGTGGCGCGGGGTGTCCCGGATGCCGGCGCGGGCGGTGGGCGCGTTCATGTTGATCGCCGGCGACGACCGGCAGAAGGCCGTGGTCTACCCGATGGGCCGGCCGACCGGGCGACGCCGGGAGGTCCTCGTGAACTGGGCCCTGGCCCGCCCGGCGGACGCCACGTGCGCGTCCGCGGCGGAGCGGCTGCGGGGCGACTGGAACCGGGCCGTGCCGGTGGAGACGTTCCTTCCTTTCTACGAGGGCTGGGAGTTCGACGGCGTCAGTGTCCCCGACATCCTGCGCGCCGCCGACTCCGCGCACGAGTACCCGATGGTCGACCGCGCCCCCCTCGACCGCTGGACCCACGGCCGCACCACCCTCATCGGCGACGCCGCCCACGCCATGTACCCGATCGGGTCCAACGGGGCGACCCAGTCGATCGTCGACGCCCGGGCCCTCGCCCACGCCCTGGCCCACCACGCCGACCCCGCCGAGGGCCTCGCCGCCTACGAGCGCGAACGCCGGCCCGTCACCACCGCGCTCCAGCGGGCCAACCGCGAGCGCGGCCCCGAGGTCGTCATCGACCTTGCCCACGCGCGCGCCCCGCACGGCTTCACCGACATCCACGACGTCATCTCCGCCGAGGAACTCGCCGCCGTCGCCGGCCGGTACGCCGCCACCGGCGGATTCGACCCGGCGACGGTGAACCAGGGCTCCCCGTACGAGGTGGCCGTGCCCGCCGTGTGACCCCGTGCGCCGTGGCGCCGCCGGTCGCGGTGCGCCTAACGTCGGGGCGGCACGCCGGTCGCACAGCGTGGTGCGACCGCTCCGCTCCGTACTCGCCTGCGAAGGTGGACAACGTGAAGGCAATCCGTCGATTCACCGTGCGTCCCGTCCTCCCCGACACCCTTCGACCCCTCGCCGACCTCGCGCACAACCTGCGCTGGTCCTGGCACGAGCCCACCCGGGCGCTCTTCGCGTCCCTCGACCCCGGTGCCGCGGAGCCGCGGACCGGCATCGACCCCGTCCGGATCCTCGGCGCCCTCGAAGCCCCGCGGCTCGCCGCGCTCGCCGCCGACCGGGAGTTCCTGGACCGGCTGCGCGCCGCGGCCGAGGACCTCGACAGCTATCTGCACGCGCCCCGCTGGTACCAGGGCCGGTCCGGTCACGCGCCGGCCGCCGTCGCCTACTTCTCGCCCGAGTTCGGCGTCGCCGCCGCCCTGCCCCAGTACTCCGGCGGACTCGGCATCCTCGCCGGCGACCACCTCAAGGCGGCCAGCGACCTCGGCGTCCCGCTGATCGGCGTCGGCCTGCTCTACCGGCACGGCTACTTCCGCCAGTCCCTCGACCGCGACGGCTGGCAGCAGGAGCAGTACCCGGTCCTCGACCCCGGAGAGCTGCCGGTGCAGCTGCTGAGGGAGGCCGACGGCGAACCCGCCCGGATCACCCTGGCGCTGCCCGGCGGCCGCAACCTGCACGCCCACCTGTGGATCGCGCGGGTCGGCCGCGTCCCGCTGCTGATGCTCGACTCCGACGTCGAGGAGAACGCCCCCGGCGAACGGAGCGTCACCGACCGGCTGTACGGCGGCGGCAGCGAGCACCGGCTCCTCCAGGAGATGCTGCTCGGCATCGGCGGCGTCCGCGCCGTCCGCACGTACACCCGGCTCACCGGCACCCCCGACCCCGAGGTCTTCCACACCAACGAGGGCCATGCCGGTTTCCTCGGCCTCGAACGCATCCGCGAACTCCAGGGCGAGGGGCTGGACTTCGACAGCGCCCTGGAGACGGTCAGGGCCGGGACCGTCTTCACCACCCACACGCCCGTCCCGGCCGGCATCGACCGCTTCGACCGGAGCCTGGTCGCCCGTCACCTCGGCGAGGACGGCGCGCTCCCCGGCGTCGACACCGGGCGCGTCCTCGCCCTCGGCGGCGAGACGCCGCTCGGCGGCGAGCCCGGCGTCTTCAACATGGCCGCGATGGGCCTGCGGCTCGCCCAGCGCGCCAACGGCGTCTCCACCCTCCACGGCGCGGTCAGCCGGGACATGTTCGCCGGGCTCTGGCCGGGCTTCGACGCCGACGAGGTGCCGATCGGCTCGATCACCAACGGCGTCCACGCCCCCACCTGGGTCGCCCCCGAGGTCGGCGGACTCGGCCCCGACCCCGCCGACCGGGACCTCTGGGAGCTGCGCCGCACGCTCCGGGAACGGCTCGTGACCGACGTACGGGAACGGCTGCGGGCCTCCTGGCGGCAGCGCGGCGCGGCCGCCGCCGAGCTCGGCTGGACCGACTCCGTCCTCGACCCCGACGTCCTCACCATCGGCTTCGCCCGCCGGGTCCCCTCGTACAAGCGGCTCACCCTCATGCTGCGGGACAAGGACCGGCTCCGGGCGCTCCTCCTGCACCCCGAGCGGCCCGTGCAGCTCGTCGTCGCCGGCAAGGCGCACCCCGCCGACGACGGCGGGAAGCGGCTCGTCCAGGAACTCGTCCGGTTCGCCGACGACCCCCGGGTGCGGCACCGGATCGTCTTCCTGCCCGACTACGGCATGGAGATGGCCCGCGGCCTCTACCCGGGCTGCGACGTCTGGCTCAACAACCCCCTCCGCCCCCTGGAGGCCTGCGGCACCAGCGGCATGAAGGCCGCCCTGAACGGCTGCCTCAACCTGTCCGTCCTCGACGGCTGGTGGGACGAGTGGTTCGAGCCCGACTTCGGCTGGGCCATCCCCACCGCGGACGGCGCGGCCGCCGCCGACGAGGACCGCCGCGACGACCTGGAGGCCGCCGCGCTCTACGAGCTGATCGAGCGCCGGGTCGCGCCCCGCTTCTACGACCGGGGCGCCGACGGCGTACCGGCCGCCTGGACGGCCATGGTCCGGCGCACCCTCGCCGACCTCGGCCCGAAGGTCCTCGCCGACCGGATGGTCCGCGAGTACGTCGAGCGGCTCTACGTCCCCGCCGCCGCCGCCCGCCGGGCCCTCACCCCGGACCGGGCGCGCGACCTCGCCTCCTGGAAGGCGCGGGTCAGGGAGGCCTGGCCGCGGGTGACCGTCGACCACGTCGAGGTCGGCGACGGCCTCGCCGACGACCTCGCGGACGCGGAGCTCGGCGCCACCCCCGTCGTCCGGGTCCGGGTGGCCCTCGGCGCGCTCGGCCCCGACGACGTCGAGGTACAGGCCGTCACCGGCCGGGTCGACGCCGACGACACCCTCGCCGCCACCCGTACGGTCACCCTCAAGCCCGCGGGCGGCCCCGATCTGGAGGGCAGGCTGCCCTACGCGGGGACCCTGGAGCTCGACCGCACCGGCTCCTTCGGCTGCACGGTCCGCGTCCTGCCCGCCCACCCGCTCCTCGCGCACCCCGCCGAACCGGGCCTCGTGGCCCTCCCGGAGGAGTCGAAGGGCGAGGGCGCGGGCGTGCTCCTGAGGTAGCGCGCCCCGGCGGCGTCCGGGGGAGTCCGGCGGCCCGACCGGCCGGCCCCCCTACGGCACCTCGGCCTTGCCGGCGAGGTGCCCGTCGACGAAGCACAGCCGGTACACCGGGATCGCGGCGAGCATCGTGGACCGGTAGTACCGGCATTCGTCCATGCCCGGCGGCTCGTCCGGCGGCCGTTCCGGAGGGCCGTCGAGCGGCCGGTCGGGCAGGTCGTCCGCGAGCTGCCCGAGCGACTGCCCGACCCGCATCCCCGCGTAGTCCTCCGGCTCCAGGTACGACTGGTGCTGGGTCCACAGCGCGACCCCCGCCATCAGCGCCCCCAGCGCCACGAGCAGCGCGAGCGGGATCCAGATCGCCTGCGCCAGGCCCTTGCGCACCTGCCGGCGGGCCCGGTCCAGCTCCCGTGCCGAGGTGGGCGCGGCGGGCGCCGCCGCCGGGGCCGGCGGGTTCCGCGGCAGTACGGCCTCCAGGACGAACCCGCCGTCCCCGCCGACCCGGTGCGCCAGCGTTCCGCCGGCGAGCCGCACCCGCTCGTCGAGCCCGACGAGCCCGGTCCCGCCGGAGGCGGGGCCTGCCGGGCCTGCCGGGCCTGCCGGGCCGGTCGCGCCGGTCGCGCCGGGCGGCCCGCTGGCCACCCGGACCAGGACGGTCCCGGTGTCCTCGGCGACCTCGACCGTGACGGCGGTGCCGGGCGCGTGCTTGGCCGCGTTGGTGAGGCCCTCCTGGACGACGCGGTGGAGCGCGAGGCCGGGCATGCCCGGGAGGGCGGGGACCGGGGTCGTCGCGAGGGCCACCGCGAGGCCGGAGGAGCGGGCGCGGGCGACGAGGTCCTCGACCGTCTCGCCCGGCGGGGTGGTCGGGGCGGCGGCGCCGTCCTCGCGGAGGACGCCGATGATGTCCCGCAGCCGGGCGGTCGCGTCCGCCGCCGCCCGGCGCAGCTCGCCGGCGGCCTGCTGCTGGGCGGGGCCGAGCCCCGGGTCGACCTCCAGGGCGCCGGCGCGGATCGCGATCAGCGCGAGGTCGTGGCCGAGGGAGTCGTGCATGTCGCCCGCGATCCGGGAGCGTTCCCGCAGCCGCTCCCGGTCGGCGACGGCGGCCTGCTCGCGCTCCATCCGGTCGGCCAGCTCCCAGCCGCTGCGCACCAGCCGGTCGTACTGGCGTACGTAACGGCCGATCAGCCAGGGCGCGACGACGGCGAGCGCCAGCGCGAGCAGCAGCGTGAACCACTGGCCCAGCGACGTGCGGGTGACCACCGTCAGGAGCAGCCCCACCGCCGCCACCGCCCCGAACAGCCACAGCGCCGCCGCGGTGTGCTCCTGCCGCCGTCCGGCGAGGAAGCCGAAGGCGATCAGGGCCAGGCTGTACGAGGGGGTGAACAGTTCGAGGGAGGCGGGCAGGCTCGCCGCGACCGTGACCGCCAGCGGTGCCAGCGGCCACCTGCGGCCGACCGCGACGCAGCCGGCCAGGACGGTCACGCCGACGGCGACCAGGCCCCAGCTCCCGCCGTCGTTCGGGTCGGACTTCAACAGGACGGGGACGCAGAGCAGCAGCCAGAGCCCCAGGTCGAGGAGACGCTCACGCACCCGCATCCCCCGGGACCACCCCCGCCTCATGGGCGAGGACCGCGAGCTGGACCCGGTTGCGCAGCCCGAGCCGGCCCAGGACGGCGCTCACATGCGCCTTGACGGTGCCCTCGACGACGTACATCCGGTCGGCGATCTCCTGGTTGGACAGCCCCGCCCCGAGCAGGGCGACGACCTCCCGCTCCCGCCCCGTGAGCGGTTCGAGGCGCGCCCGCGCCTCGGCGGCCCGGGTGAACCGCTCGCCCCCGAGCGTGTCGATGACCCGCCGGGCGACCCCGGGCGACAGCGCGGCCCCGCCTCCGGCCACCGCCCGCACCCCCGCGATGAGTTCGCGCGGATCCCCGGACTTCAGCAGGAACCCGCTCACCCCGCTCCCCAGCGCCCGCGCGATGTACGCGTCCTCGGAGAACGTCGTCAGCATCACCACCGCCGCCCCGGGCAGCACCGCGCGCAGCTCCTCCGCCGCCCCCAGCCCGTCGAGCCGCGGCATCCGGATGTCGAGCAGCACCACGTCCGGCCGGTGCTCCCGCGCGAGTTCGACCGCCTCACGGCCGTCCCCCGCCTCCGCGACCACCTCGATCCCGCGGTCGGCCGCCAGGATCGCCCGCACCCCGGCCCTGATCATCGTCTCGTCGTCGGCCAGCAGCACCCTGATCATGCGGCCAGCCTATGTTCACGCCCCGCCTCGCGGAGGGAGCCCCGCACGGTCGTTCCGAACGGGCGACCTGACAGAGTTATTCGCGTTTTCCGGGGATGTTTTCCGGGCTCTCCTGCTTTCTCGCGATCGGGAATTTCCGTCTGCCGCGGGATTCCTGCGGTGAATCCATTCGAGTCGCCCTTGTCCGCTGCGTGGATCCGCGGTGCGCGACTCTGGTTCGCGGTCGGACGGCACGTGGTATGTGCCTGCTGAGCAGCAAGGTTTGTGCCTGCTGGGAAGTTCGCCCTGCTCTGTGCATGAAGATCAACTTTGCCTTGATTTTACGCATCGAGTGGCTTTTTCGGGGCGTTGGGTGAAATGGAGATGGCCTATTTCTGCTGCTAGCCTGGCCCGAAAATTTCCATATGGAATATCCAAGGGGTGGGTGTTGAAGCACAGAAGTTGGAGAGGGCTCTCGGTCGCATTGGCCGCAGCGGTCCTCGGCGGCGTACTGCCGACGGCGGCCGTTGCGGCGGAGGGGGGCCCGGCGCTGCCCGAGGTACGGCAGCCGAAGGCCGTTCCCGTGACCGAGATGCGTTCGGGCGGCGAGAAGCGCCCCGACGCGGCCGCGAGGAACCTGACGCCGAAGGCCACGTGGCCCGACGCCGGGACCGGCACGGTCCCGCTGGCACAGGGGGGTCGGGCCGGGTCGCTCCCGGTTCGGGTGGAGTCCGCCGCCCCGCGGCCGAAGGCCAAGGCCGGGGGCGAGGCCGCGGCGGCTGCCCGGCCCGCCGCCGGCGATGTCCGTGTGACCCTCGGCGACCGCCGGGCCGCCCGCAAGGCGGGCATCGAGGGAATCGTCCTGTCCGTCGTCCGGACCGGCGCCAAGGGCGCCGCGGCCGACCCGACGCGGATCGAGGTCGCCTACGACTCCTTCCGCGGCGCCTACGGCGGTGACTGGGCGGGACGGCTCCGCCTGGTGGAGCTGCCGGCCTGTGCCCTGACCACGCCGGAGAGGCCCGAGTGCGGCACGCGGAAGCCGCTGAAGACGGAGAACGATCCGACGACGGGCACGCTGTCCGCCGTCGTCTCGCTGGCCGGGGCACCCATGGCCCTGGCGGCGACCGCCGCCGACGACGGCCCGACCGGCACGTTCAAGGCGACGTCCCTGCAGGCCTCGGGTGCCTGGAGCGCGGGTGGATCGACCGGTGCCTTCACCTGGACCTACCCGATCGAGGTCCCGGGCGTCCCGGGCGGTGCCGCTCCGAGCATCAGCCTGGGCTACAACTCCCAGGCGGTCGACGGCCGTACGGGAGCCACCAACTCCCAGGCGTCCTGGATCGGCGACGGCTGGGACTGGGAGCCCGGCTTCATCGAGCGCAAGTACAAGTCGTGCGAGGACGACAAGACCGGCGGGACGAACACCACGAAGGTGGGCGACCTGTGCTGGTTCAACGACAACGCGACGCTTTCGCTGAACGGCCGTACGACGGAACTCGTCTACGAGAAGGACAAGGGCTGGCACCCGCAGGGTGACGCCGGAGAGTCCGTCGAGAAGCTGACCGGCGCGGAGAACGGCGACGCCGGCACCGACGGCGTCGACGGCAAGGGCGAGCACTGGAAGGTCACCGGCACCGACGGGACCCAGTACTTCTTCGGCCGGAACCGGCTGCCCGGCTGGACCGACGGCGGCACCATCACGCCCGCGGACGACAGCCCGGTCACCAACTCCACCTGGACGGTCCCGGTCTTCGGCAACCACTCGGGTGAGCCCTGCCACGACGCCACGTTCGCCGACGCCTCGTGCAAGCAGGCCTGGCGCTGGCAGCTCGACTACGTCGTCGACCCGCGCGGCAACGCCATGGCGTACTACTGGAACACCGAGAAGAACAACTACGGCCTCAACGTCTCCGAGACCACCGGCAAGGCGACCGTCACCCCCTACATCCGGGGCGGCTGGCTCGACCACATCGACTACGGCCTGCGCGACGACGCCGTCTACGCCGGCAAGCCCATGGGCCAGGTGCAGTTCAGCGTCGACGAGCGGTGCCTGACCGGCTGCGGCACCTTCGACGAGACGAACGCCAAGAACTGGCCGGACGTTCCCTTCGACCTGTACTGCAAGGACGGGGCGACCGAGTGCAAGGGCCAGTACTCGCCGAGCTTCTGGACCCGCAAGCGCCTGACCGGCATCACCACCAAGCTGCGCACCGGCGGTGCGCTCAAGGAGGTCGACACCTGGACGCTGGACCAGAACTTCCCGCCCTCCGGCGACGGAATCTCCACCCCGATGTGGCTGAAGTCCGTCCAGCGCACCGGCAAGGCAGGCGGCACCCTCGCGCTGCCGGCCGTCACCTTCACCGGCGAGCAGCTGGCCAACCGCGTCGACAGGACGGGTGACGGCCTCGCGCCCTACGTCCGGCTGCGCATGTCGCAGATCAACACCGAGACCGGCGGCACCATCGGGGTCTCCTACTCTCCGCAGGACTGCACCCCGGCGACCCTGCCGGAGCCGGACGCGACCAACACCACGCGCTGCTACCCCGTCAAATGGGCCTGGGAGGGGGACACCGCCCAGCTCGACTGGTTCAACTCGTACGTCGTCACCCAGGTCGTCGAGGGCGACAACCTGGTCGAGTCCCCGGACACGGTGACCTCGTACGGCTACCTCGGTGGGGCCGCCTACGCCAAGAGCGAGGACGAGTTCGCCAAGGCCGAGGACCGGGTGCACTCCGTCCCGCGCGGCTACGAGCGGGTCCAGACCCGCAAGGGCGCCGCCGACGACCCCCGCACCCTGACCGAGACCCGCTACTTCCGCGGCCGCGACGGCCAGGCCGTCAAGGACACCTTCGGCGACTCCGTCACCGACCGCCCCGAGTTCGCGGGCATGGTCCGGCAGAGCCTGACGTACAACGGCGACGACACGTCGAAGCTCGTCTCCTCGACCTCGTACACCCCGTGGCGCTCCGCCGCGGTGGCCACCCGCGTCCGGCCCGGTCTGCCGGCGCTGGTGTCGTACAAGACGAACGTCGAGAAGGACGTCACCCGCACGACCGTCACGGGCGGCACCCGCACCACCGAGCGGACCCGCGACTTCGACGCGTACGGCATGCTCTCCACCGAGTCGTACACCGGCGACGTCGACGTGCCCGGTGACGAGCAGTGCACGACGACCGGCTACGCCCGCAACACCGCGGCCCACATCCTCGACGCGGTCAGCCGGGTCGAGAGCGTCTCCGTCCTCTGCGGCGGCACGGTCAGCCGTCCGGGCGACGTCATCGACGACGTCCGCAACTACTACGACCACGGAACCCTCGGCACCGTCCCGGGCTCCGGCCTCCTCACCCGCACCGAGAAGATCAACGGCAAGGGCGACGGCTACGACGTCCAGTCCTCGATCCCGAAGAACTGCGGTGTGACGCTGGACCAGTCCTGCGCCGACGTCTACGGCCGGTCGCTGTCCATCGCCGACCCGTTCGGCAAGGTGACCACCACGACGTTCACGCCGGCCACCGGCGAGGCGCCCACCGGCATGGTGGCGACGAACCCGCTCGGCCACGTCACCACCACCGCGTACGACCCGCTGCGCAGCCAGCCGACCCAGGTCACCGACGCCAACAACAGGGTCACGACCACCGGGTACGACCCGCTGGGCCGCGTCACCAAGGTGTGGCAGCCGACCCGCTCGGCCGTCACCTACCCCGACTCGCCGAACTACGTCTTCGACTACCTGGTCCGCAAGGACGGGCCGGTCGTCACCACGACGAAGGTGCTCGCCCACGACTCGACCTACCGCGCGGCCTACTCCTTCCAGGACGGCCTGCTGCGCGAACGCCAGACGCAGGAGCCGTCCCCGGACGGCGCCGGCCGGCTCGTCACCGAGAAGTTCTACGACACCCGCGGCCAGGTCTGGCGCGACTCCGGAAAGTTCTTCGCCACCGGAGCGGCCGAGCCCGCCCTCGTCACCGGCCAGGACCTGAACTACCCGGCGTCCGCGGACACCGAGTACGACGGCGCGGGCCGGGTCACCGCCGTGATCTCGAAGCGGTTCGGCGACGAGACCAAGCGCACGACCACGCTCCACAACGGTGACAGCACCACGGTGATCCCCCCGCAGGGCGGCATCGCCACCACCAAGGTCGTCGACGGCATCGGACGTCCCACCGCCCTCGTCTCGTACACCGCGGCGGACCGCAGCACGTCGGAGACCACCCGCTACACCTACGACAAGCAGGGCCGCCTCAGCGGGGTCACCGACGCCGCCGGCGCCGCGTGGACGTACAAGTACGACGTCCGCGGCCGCGAGACCGAGATCAACGACCCCGACAAGGGCACCTCCAAGCTCACCTACGACGCCGCGAACCGCGTCACCGACATCACCGACGTCGGCCGCGGAACCACCCTGCACACCGACTTCGACGCGCTGGGCCGCAAGACCGCCCTCAAGAAGGGCACCACCCTCCTCGCGGAGTGGACCTACGACACCGCCACCAGCGGCAAGGGCCAGCCCGCCAAGTCGATCCGCTGGGTCAACGGCCAGGCGTACGAGTCCGCCACCACCTCCTACAACGCCTTCTACCAGCCGGTCCTGCAGCAGGTGACCATCCCGTCCGTCACGGGCCAGACGGCACTGGCGGGCATCTACAAGTGGACCAACTCGTACAACGCCAACACCGGCCAGGTCATGTGGGTCATGCAGCCCGCCGCCGGCGGACTGCCCTCGGAGAAGCTCGCCAACACCTACTCGGCGGGCGCCGGACTGCTGAACACCGTCGGTGCCGGCAGCGACGCGATCGTCTCCGCGAACACGTACGACCACTACGGCCGCAACGTCAAGCAGGAGTACGGGGCCTTCGGCCAGCACCTCTGGTCGTCCCGGCAGTTCGACGAGCACACCGGCCAGCTCACCCGCTCCTACCTCGACCGGGAGGTGGCACCGCAGCGCATCGAGGACGTGAAGTACTCCTACGACCCCTCCGGCGCCATCACCTCCATCGCCTCGGCCTTCGGCCAGGACGCCGCACGCACCACCGACACCCAGTGCTTCACGACGGACGCGCTGCGCCGCATCACCGAGGCCTGGACCAACACCGGTGAGACCTGCGCCGCGGCTCCCTCGACCTCGGTCGTGGGCGGCCCGGACGCCTACTGGACGTCGTACACCTACGACGCCGTCGGCAACCGCAAGACCGAGACCGACCACAAGACGGCCTCCGGCCCCACCGCGGACACCCTCCGCACCTACGCCGCCCCGGCCGCCGGCAAGCACAACCTGCCCAAGGTCACCCAGACCGGCACCGACCCCCACGAGGAGACCTTCACCTACGACGCCTCGGGCAACACCGAGACCCGCAAGATCGGCGCCGCCGCTCTGCAGACCCTGGTCTGGAACGACGAAGGCCGCCTCGCGTCGGCCGTCCAGGGCACCAAGACCAGCAGCTACGTCTACGACGCCGAGGGCGCCCGGCTCCTCCGCACGGACTCGACCGGCACCACGCTCTACCTGCCCGGCGGCAACGAGCTCAAGCTCGACAAGACCACCGGCACCGTCACCGGCACCCGCTACTACAGCGTCGGCGGCCAAGCCGTCGCGATGCGCAGCGCCGGCAAGCTCACCTTCCTCTTCAACGACCACCACGGCACCGGCTCCACCCAGGTCTCGGCCGACGCCGTCCAGACCGTCGTCCGCCGCAAGACCGGCCTCTTCGGCGAGACCCGCGGCACCCAGCCCGCCACCTGGCGCGGCGACAAGGGCTTCGTCGGCGGCACCAACGACGCCGACACCGGCCTCACCCACCTCGGCGCCCGCGAGTACGACCCCTCCATCGGCCGCTTCGTCTCCGTCGACCCGATCATGGACGTCACGGACCCGCAGCAGACCCACGGGTACACGTACTCCAACAACAACCCCGTGACGCTGTCGGACCCGACGGGCCTCAAGCCCGACGACTGCCTCGTCGCCAACTGCACCTACACGTCCAACGGCTGGGAAGTCGGCGAGGTCAAGGGGCACAACAACTCTCCCGCCCCGAAGACGACCACGTACCAGAACCAGGACTCGGACTACCGCGCCGCCACGACGAACAAGCAGCGGGCCAAGGAGCAGCGCAGGAAGCGGCTCGAACAGATCATGGAGGAGCACAAGTTCTACATCGGCAAGTACATCGACGAGATCGATGACGCCAACAAGCTGGCCTGCCGGATGACGCCGGGCCCCGAGAGGGCGGGCTGCAACTTCAACAGGTACGCGAACCTCTACGGCGTCAAGCTCTTCGGCCTGGAGTACAAGGGTCTCGAAGGCATGGTCGAGGAGGCGCTTGAGCGCATCGACGAGTCGGCGTTGTCGGAAGGCAAGGAGGACGTGGAAGACGGGGACGACCCGACGGAGTTCGGCTTCCTCAACAAGGAGTTCGAGATCGCGTTCATCCTCGCCATGGAGGGGAAGACGGTGGTGGCCCGGTCCGATAACGAAGGCGCCCCGGGTTCCGTGAACGGCAGGAAGAGCTTCGATGCCTGGGTCGATGGAGTGCGCACGGAGTTCAAGACCGTAGGCCCCGACACGTCGGCGAAGCACATCGGCCGGTGGATCGGGAAGGCGGCCGATCAGGGCGCCGACGCCGTCATCATCCACATGCCCGAAGGCAGCAAGGAACACGCGGAGGCGGCCGTCAGAAGCGCCAAGAGGGCGGCATTCACCTCGAAGACGCCCCTGACGGCGACCACCGTCCGATTCATCGGTGACGGGTGGGGCTTCACCGAGTCGCTTCAGTAGCATCGAGCGAAAGGCCGAGGGAGAAGACGATGGAGAGAGAGCAGCTCGCGGAGATCCTGCGTGCCGAAGGGCACGCCGGCCCCGAACCCGAGCTCCAGGACGCGGTCACGCGTGCCGGTTCGCGGGTGCTGGGGATCCGGATCGCCGGAGACGGTGCTGTGGAAGCGTGGCGTCGGCTGCTGGCTCTGCGGGACAGCACCGGATGCCATCCCGTGCTGTCCCCCCGATCTCCCTCGGCCTGGGTGGATCGGGCCCCTCTGGAGGGGGAGCCCTTCGACGACCGGGCGATCACGGCACCTCGTACGCTCGTCGCCGAGATCAGGGACGCCGCTCTGGAGGACCACCTCAAGGGGGCGGGTGACGAGTCGGAAGCGGATGAATGGCGGGACGAGTTCGACCCCGAGCGCCTGGCACGGTCCGTCTCGCCCGTCCCCAAGAAGTCCGATGCATGGAGTGACTTCAGGCCGTCTTGGCTGTGCCTGGTGGAGACCTCCAGGGGCTACCACGTACCGGGTCTCCTGCCTGACCGCGCACGTGGCCGCAACTGGGACGGACCGGGCGGTCGTCCGATGCTTACGTCGGACCATGTGGCATTCCTGCACACCTGGTACGACCGGTTCGGGGCGGAACTCCTCTACCTGTCCGGTTCCATCGTGATCCTCGATGTCGCACGGCCGCCTCAGGAACCGCTGGCGGTGGCCGAAGCCGCGATCGAACAGTACGTGTACGCCCCCGACGAAACCGATGCCCCTCAGTTGGCGAACCGGCAGGTTCGTGGAGGGACATGGCGCTTCTGGTGGGACTGAGCGGTCCGCGTAGGCGGACATGAAAAGGGCGGGCGCCCGGAGGGAGAGATCCCTCCGGGCGGCCGTGGTTGTGTTGGGGGTGTGGGCGGTCCCGGTTTCGGGGAGGTCAGGGTGATGTTGTTGTTGTAGCCGGT
>NZ_JBHJQI010000057.1:31767-50175 GCF_042262805.1 Streptomyces sp. NPDC056361 | reverse complement strand
CCGCACACTGGGCGTGGGCCGCACCCCGACCGACGGGGGTGCGGCCCTCGCCGTGTCCGGGGCGGTGCGTCTGCGGCATCATGTCCGTGTCCAGCGGACGGGGGAGTCGAGTGTCGTCGCACAACGGGCCTGAGCAGGCCGGCCAAGGGCTCATCGGCGGGCGGTACCGCCTGGGGGAGCGGCTCGGACAGGGCGGCATGGGCGTCGTCCGGCGGGCCACCGACGAGCTGCTCGGCCGCCAGGTCGCGGTCAAGACCCTCGCGCTCGACGACGGGGCCGACCCGGCGGGCGCCCTGCGGGAGGCGCGGGTCGTCGCCCGGATCCGGCACCCCCACGTGGTCGTCGTCCACGACGTCGTCGAGCACGAGGGCCGGCCCGCGCTGGTGATGGAGCTGGTCGACGGCGGTTCGCTCGCCGACCGGCTGGCCGCCGGCCGCGTCCTGTCCGTCCGGGAGACCGCCCGCCTCGGCCTCGACCTGCTCGACGCGCTCGGCGCCGCCCACGCCCTCGACGTGCTGCACCGGGACGTGAAACCGGCCAACGTCCTCCTGGAGAAGGGCAGCGGCCGGGCGGTCCTCACCGACTTCGGCATCGCCAGCCTCCCCGGCGCCACCACGCTCAGCGGGACCGGCGTCTTCGTCGGGACCCCCGAGTACACCGCGCCGGAGCGCATGCAGGGCGCCGTCGCCGGACCGGCCTCCGACCTGTGGTCGCTCGGCGCGCTCCTCTGCGCGGCGGCGACGGGCACCTCGCCCTTCCGCCGCGACTCGATCGGCGCCGTCCTGCACGCCGTCGTCTACGAGGAGATCCGGCCGTCCGAGCCGGATGGGACCGCTCGTCCCGGTCGTCCAGGGCCTCCTCGAACGCGACCCGGACCTCCGTCTGAGCGCCGCCGACGCCCGCCGGATGCTCGCCGCCTGCGCGGCCGCCGACGACCCTGCCGACGCCCCGACCCCGGTCCGCCCCCCGACCGCACGGCCCGACACCGCGACGCCGCTCCACCCCCCGACGGAACGGCCCGAGGCCGCGACGCCCGTCCACCCTCCGTTCGTACGCCCCGACGGCCCGACGCCCGTCCGTCCGCCGACCGCGCACGACCACGGGCAGGCCGCGACTCCGCGGCAGCCCTCGACGCCGCGGGCGCCGGGCCACCCGGGCGGGCGTACGGACCCCGAAGGGCGTACGGACCCCGACGCGCTCACGGACCCCGCGGCCGGGCGCGCGGCCGGTGCCGGGGCCGGCCGGCGGGGTGGTCTCGTGCTGCCGTTCGTGGTCGCGGCCGTCGCCGCGTCGGTCGCCGCGGTGACGGTGGCGGTGCTGCTCGCGGGACGGGACGACCCGTCGACGGGGGCGGACGGTCCCCGGGCCGGCTCGTCGTCCCCGGCGACCGCGAACGCGCCCGCGCCCGGCCCCGCGCCCGCCGGGTACACGACCGTCGAGGACGAGCGCGGGTTCACGCTGGCCGTTCCCGCCGGGGCGCGCCGCTCGACCGACGGGGAGCGGGTGTTCTACACGACGGGGGACGGGGCGGTCTGGGTCGGGGTGCGGATCAGGGCGATCCCGGCCGGCGGGGCGATCGGGGTGATGCGGAGCGCGGACGCGGACGGCCCGAGGACGAACCGGGGGTACCGCGACGCGACGGTCGAGGAGACGCGGCACAAGGGGCTGCCCGCCGCCCGCTGGGAGTTCACGTGGAACGGCTTCACCAGCGCCGAGGGGCCGCGGCACACCGTCGACGTCTGCTGGGAGCAGGCCGGGACGCTGTACGACGTGTGGGCGTCGGCCCCGGTGGACCGCGCGGGGGAGGGCCGACGACACTTCGACACGGCCCTGGAGTCCTTCCGCACGTCCGGCCGCTGACCTGCCCGAAGGGGTGCCGGGGGCACCGATAGGGTGACCCCCATGCGTGATCTCGGGGTGGGTTTCAAGTACTTGCTGCAGGGCCAGAAGTGGGTGGGCCGGCACGGGCGGTGGTTCGGGTTCGGGCTGCTGCCCGGCCTGGTGACCCTCGTCCTGTACGCGGGCGCGCTCGTCGGTCTCGGTTACGGCGCCGACGACCTGGCGGCCTGGGCGACGCCGTTCGCGGACGACTGGACCTCGCCGTGGCTCGGGATCTTCCGCGGCACGCTGACGGCGCTCGTCTTCTCCTTCGGGTTCTTCCTCGCGGTCGTCACCTTCACCGCGGTCACGCTGCTCGTCGGCCAGCCCTTCTACGAGTCCCTCTCCGAGGAGGTCGACCGCAGCGAGGGCGGCGAGGTGCCCGAGTCCGGGCTGCCGCTCTGGCGCGAGCTGTGGATCTCCGCCCGGGACAGCCTGCGGGTCGTGCTGCGGGTCGCGTTCTACGGCGTCCTGCTCTTCGCCTGCGGTTTCATCCCGGTCGTCGGCCAGACCGTCGTGCCCGTCCTCGGCTTCTGCGTGTCCGGGTTCTTCCTCGCCGAGGAACTGACGGCCGTGGCGCTCCAGCGCCGGGGCGTCGAACTCAAGGAGCGGCTGCGGATGCTGCGCGGGCGCAGGCTGGCGGCCCTCGGCTTCGGCGTACCGCTGACGCTCGCGTTCCTCGTGCCGTTCGTCGCCGTGTTCCTCATGCCGGGGGCCGTCGCCGGCGCCACGCTGATGGTGCGCGACCTGCGCGGCGAGTCGGCCGACGACGACTCCGAGAAGAACGATCAAGAACGCGGCAACCTTCCTTCGACCGGTGGCGACCAGGGGGTGCACCACCTCCCCCACTGAAGAAGGAACACATGACGTCACACAAGCGGAAGACGGGTCGCCGCCGCGCGGTCATCGGCGGCCTGAGCGCCCTCGGTGTCACCGGGGCGGCGATCGTCACCAGCACCCTGCTCGCCCCGGCGGGCGCCGTCGCCGCCTGGCCGGAGGCCAAGGGCAGCAAGCCGGTCGCCACCACCATCGTGGTCTCCGGCACCTACGACGGAAAGCTCAAGCGCTTCTACGGCACCGGTGAGCTCGGCTCCGACGGCCAGAGCGAGAGCCAGAAGCCGGTCTTCGTCCTCAAGGACGGCGCCGTCCTCAAGAACGTCGTCATCGGCACCCCGGCCGCCGACGGGGTCCACTGCCTCGGCAGCTGCACCCTCCAGAACGTCTGGTGGGAGAACGTCGGCGAGGACGCCGCCACCTTCAAGGGCACCTCGGCGTCCTCGGTGTACGCGGTCCACGGCGGCGGCGCGAAGGGCGCCTCCGACAAGGTCTTCCAGTTCAACGGCGCCGGCAAGCTGGTCGTGAACAAGTTCCAGGTCGCCGACTTCGGCAAGCTCGTCCGCTCCTGCGGCAACTGCAAGAAGCAGTACCCGCGGACGATCCTGATCAACGACGTGGACGTCACCGCGCCCGGCAAGTCGATCGTCGGCGTCAACGCCAACTACGGCGACACGGCGACCCTGCGGAACATCCGCATCCACGGCGACGCCAAGAAGAAGATCAAGCCCTGCACCCGCTTCACCGGCAACAGCACCGGCAAGGAGCCCACGGAGATCGGCACCGGCCCGGACGGCACCACCTGCCGTTACGCGGCGGGCGACCTCTCGTACGACTAACCGCCGCACCGCGCCCGGTCCTCGGGACGCTCAGCCTTCGAGGACCGGGTGCAGTTCCGGGCGGGCGTCCCACCAGGCCCGGTGGAAGGCGTTGTTGTCGATGTTCGCCAGATAGGCGCGGGCCGCGGCCCGGTACAGCAGCTCGGCGTGCGGGGCCGGGACCGCGGCCCGGTTCCAGGCGAGCCGGATCCGCCCGATGACCGGGTCGCCCTCCAGGGGCCGCAGCACCGTCCCTTCGGCGGGCGGGGCGGTCGGCTGGCTCATCGAGACGGCCCGGCCGGCGGCGATCAGACCGTAGTGCATCTGCCGGTCGGCCACCCGGTGCCGCAGCACGGGCGTGAACCCGGCCTTCGCGCAGGCGGCCACCAGCGCCTCGGGGCCGCCGTCGTCGTCCTCGACCAGCGTCATCCACGACTCGCCGGCCAGCTCGGACAGCGCGATCCGGTCCTTCCCGGCCAGCGGGTGCGCCGCCGAGAGCCGCACGCAGAACGGCTCCTTGGGGACCAGCGTCCGGGCCGTGGTCCCCTCGGGCAGCGCCACCTCGTGGTCGTTGACCTCCCCGTACAGGACGGCGTCGTAGCGTCCCGCGCCGAGCTGCCGGGTCAGCGTCGTCGCCGAGTGCTCCACGTTCACCGAGACGTCCTGCCCGGTGCCGAGCCCCGCCATGACCTGCTCCAGCTCCCCGATCAGCCGGTCGACGAGGACGAGCAGGATGCAGCCGAGGCGCAGCGGGGTGTGCGGGGCGACGGCCCGGGCCCCGGCGGCCAGCGCGTCCATCTCGCCGAGCACGAGGCGCGCCTTGGAGAGGACGAACTCGCCCAGCGGCGTGGGCTCCACGCCGTGCCGGCCGCGGAGGAACAGCTCCCCGCCGGCGACCCGTTCGATCCGGCGCAACTGCGCCGAGAGGGCCGGCTGCGAGACCCCGAGGCGCCCCGCCGCGCGCCCCAGACTGCCCGCTTCCGCTATCCGGCAGACGGCCTCAAGATGCCTCAACTCCAGCTGCATTTCAGCAGCGTACGCAGCACCGCGCGGGCGCACCATAACCCGCGTCTTATGCCGCGTGAGATGTCCCGAACTGGCCATGTCCACGCCCATACTCGGCGCGACGATCCGTCTCCCCCACCTCGATCCACACCCCGATCGGAGCAGACGTTGCACCCCACCAGACTCACGGCGACCGTGGCCGCCCTGGCCCTGTCGGCGAGCCTCGCGACCGCCCTCGCCGGCACCGCCAGCGCCGTGCCCCAGGCGCAGCCCGTACCTCCGGGTCACGGCAAGTCCCTCGCGCTCGCGGCCGCCGACGGCGCCGCGGCGAGCGGCCTCGACGAGCTGCGGCACGGCGCCGACGAGGACCTCGTCCGGACGTCCGTCACCCCTTGGGCGAACGGCCTGTACTACGCGTCGTACGAGCGCACCTACCGCGGCCTCCCGGTCGTCGGCGGCGACGCGGTCGTCGTCACCGACAGCACCGGCAAGGTCCGCGAGGTCACCGGCGCCCCCGCCCCGGCCATCAAGCTCTCCACCAAGGCCAAGGTCACCGCCGACGCCGCCCTCGCCACCGCCCGCGGGCAGCTGGCGTCGGTCGAGAGCGCGAGTGCCCCCGAGCTGACCGTCCTCCTCAAGGGCGGCAAGGCCGTGCTGACCTGGCACACCCTGGTCATCGGCCGGACCGCGAAGGACGCGCCCAGCTCCCTCGACACCTACGTCGACGCCCGCACCGGCGCCGTCGCCCGCGCCACCGACAAGATCCTGCACGCGGACGGCCGCGGCTACCACAACGGCAACGTCACCATCGACACCGCCGCCTCCTCGATGACCGACACCAGCCGCGGCGGCTTCAAGTGCGGCGGCCAGAACGGCAGCGCCTACACGGGCTCCTCGCCGTGGGGCAACAACGGCGCCAACGACCTGGTGACCGCCTGCGTCGACATCATGTACGCGGCGCAGAAGGAACACTCCATGCTCAAGGAGTGGTTCGGCTACAACGGCCAGAACGGTCAGGGCGGCATGGTCCCGGCCCGCGCCGGACTCTCCGAGGTCAACGCCTACTACGACGGCACGAAGACGACCTACGGGCGGGCCCAGACCGGTTCCAACCAGCTCACCGGCATCGACGTCGTGGCGCACGAGTACGGCCACGAGATCTTCGACCGGACGCCGGGCAGCTCGGGCTCGTCCAACGAGAACGGCGGCATGAACGAGTCGACGGGCGACATCTTCGGCGCGCTCACCGAGCACTACGCCAACAACCCGAACGACACCCCGGACTACACGGTCGGCGAGAAGGTCAACTTCTTCGGCGACGGCAAGCCGATCCGGAACATGTACAACCCCTCGCTCGTCGGCAACGACCCCAACTGCTACCCGCAGTTGACCTCGGGCACCGAGGTGCACGCGGCGGCCGGCCCGCAGAACCACTGGTTCTACCTGCTCGCCGAGGGCTCCAACCCGGGCGGCGGCAAGCCCAGCAGCCCCATATGTTCCGGCGGTCCGTCCTCCGTGACCGGCATCGGCATCCAGAAGGCCGGCAAGGTCTTCATGGGCGCCCTGCTGATGAAGACCTCCTCCTGGAACCACCTCGCCGCCCGCAAGGCGACGCTGACCAGCGCCAAGAACACCTACGGCAGCGTCGAGTGCAACGCGGTGAAGGCGGCCTGGAACGCGGTCGGCGTCCCGGCCCAGTCCGGTGAGACCGACTGCGGCGGCACCACCACCCCGGACTTCTCGCTCGCCCTGAACCCGTCCTCGGGCTCGGTGCAGGCCGGCGCCTCCGTCACCTCCACGGTGAACACCTCCACCACCGGCGGCAGCGCGCAGACCGTCCAGCTCTCCGCGAGCGGCGCGCCGAGCGGCGTCACCGTCTCCTTCAGCCCCACCTCGGTGACCTCGGGCTCCTCGTCCACCATGACCGTCCAGGTCGCGGCGGGCACCGCCAACGGCACCTACCCGATCACCGTCACCGGCACGGGATCCGCCACCCACACGGTCACGTACCAGCTGTCGGTCGGCACCACGACCCCGCCCACCGGCTGCTCCGGCGCAGAGAACACCTACCAGGGCACCCTGACCTCCGGCCAGGCCCAGGCGCAGCCGGACGGCTCGTACTACTACTCCGCCACCGCCGGCACCCACACGGGCTGCCTCCGCGGCCCGGCCGGCGCCGACTTCGACCTGTACCTGCAGAAGTGGAACGGGTCGGCCTGGGCGGACGTGGCGGTCGGCGGCACGGCGTCGGCCGACGAGGACACCAGCTACTACGGCACCGCGGGCTACTACCGGTACGTGGTGCACGCGTACAGCGGTTCCGGTGCGTACACGCTGGGCCTGAGCGCCCCGTAGCGGGGGCGGGGCGCCGTCGCGGACCGGGGGTTCCGTGACGGCGTCCCACGAGCCGGGCGGCCGTATGTCCCACGGCCGCCCGGCTTCGCGCGTCCCGGTCCCGGGCGGTCAGCCGACCTCGGCGAGCGCGAAGCCCGGACCGGCGTCGCCCGCGTCCGCGATCCGTTCGCCGTCCGGACCCCAGGCGCCGGCCCGGCCGGCGCCGACCCCGTCCTCGTTGCTCCCCAGGACGTTGCCGAGGACCACGTGCAGGCCGAAGTCGCGGGCCCGCACCGGATACACCGCCTCGAACGAGTCGTTGTCGGCGGACAGCACCGAACTCGCCAGGTACACCGAGCAGCCGGCGGCGGCGGCCCGCTCGGCCAGTTCGGGGAAGCGGTTGTCGTAGCAGGTGGCCAGCGCGAACCCGACCCCGTCGAGCGTGAACCGGCCGTCGGCGGTGCCCGGTGCGAACACCTCGGCCTCCACGCCGTACAGGTTCCGCTTGTCGTAGCGGGTGAGGAGCGAGCCGTCCGGGCCGATGACGAGCGTGCCGAGACCGGGCCGTGAACCGCCGTTCCGCACCGGGCCGTTGACCACGGCCGCCGCACCGGCGGCCCGGCACGCCTCCCGGACGGGCGCGAGGCGGGCGTCGTCCTCGGCGAGGACGAGGCCGGGGGTGTCCCGGATCAGGGACGGCTCGTACCCCGTCAGGCAGAGCTCCGCGAAGACGACCACACGGGCCCCCTCCGCCCCGGCGGCCCGGACCAGGCCGGCGATCGTACGGACGTTGGCGTCGATGTCCCCGGCGACCGGGGCGAACTGGGTGGCTGCGACGATCATGGCCCCCATCATCCCGCCCGGCCGCCGCGCGGGAACCCCGGGGAGCCCCGCAGCGCCTCCGCCGTCTCCCGCAGCACCTCCAGGAACGCGGTCGCCGCCGCCGTGGGGACCGGCGGGGTCGCCGCGTGGATCCGGCGGTACGGGACGTCGTCCGGATGGATCCGGACGAGCGTGACGTCCCTGCGCACGGACGCCGCCGCGAGCGCCGGGACGAGCGTGACGCCGAGCCCGGCGGCCACCGCGCCCAGCTTGGCGATCCAGTCGTGCGCGATCAGCCCCGTGCGCGGCCGGAACCCGGCGGCGACCGCCGGACGGAAGAGGGTGTCCTCCAGGCGCTCGTTGCCGACGATCCACTCCTCCCCGGCGAGTTCGGCGAGCCGCACCGCCCGCCGCCCCGCGCGCGCGTGCCCCCGCGCCAGGGCCACCAGCATCGGCTCGTCGAGCAGGTGGTGCAGGACCACGCCCTCCGGCGGGGGAGCGGTGACGGCCGGACTGACCACCGCGAGGTCCAGCTCCCCGGCGGCGAGCAGCCCCAGGTGCTTCACGGACGGCCCCTCGGTGCGGGTGACCGCCACCCCCGGGTGGCGCGCCCGGAACACGGCCTGCGCGCCGGGGACGAGCGCCGCGTTGGCGCTGGAGAACGAGCCGAGCCGGAGCAGCCCGCCCTCCAGGGTGCGCAGCGCCTCCAGTTCGGCCCGCGCCGCGACCAGCCGGTCCCGTACGGCCTCGGCGTGCGGCAGCAGCACCCGGCCGGCCTCGGTCAGCCGCACCCCGCGCGGCAGGCGCTCGAAGAGCACCGCGGCCGTCTCGTCCTCCAGGGCCTGGACCTGGCGGGAGACCGCGGACTGGGTGTAGCCGAGGACGCGGGCGGCGGCGGTGAAGGACCCCTCCCGGGCGACGGCGAGGAACGCTTCGTACAGGCCATGCGAGACGGGCATGCCGACCATGCTAGACATTCGCTTGTCGCATGTGAGGCGCGGACCTAGCGTCGAGGACATGGAGAACACGCAGCAGAAGATCGCCTTCCTCGGCCTCGGGTCCATGGGGCTCCCCATGGCCCGCCGACTCCTCGACGCCGGACACCCGTTGACCGTCTGGAACCGCACGGCCGCCAAGGCCGACGACCTCGTCGCCGACGGCGCCGTCCGGGCCGCGAGCCCCGCCGAGGCCGTCCGGGACGCCGACGTCGTCGTCACGATGCTGGCGGACCCGGCCGCCGCGCTCGCCGTCGCGGACGCGCTGATCCCGGCGCTGCGTCCCGGCACCCACTGGATCGACACCTCGACGGTCGGCCCGGACACCGTCCGTGCCCTGGCCGCCCGGCTCCCCGCCGGGGTCACCCTGATCGACGCGCCCGTCATGGGCAGCGTCGACCGGGCCGCCTCCGGCGACCTGCTGATCCTCGCGGGCGGCGACACCGCGCCCGTCGCCGCCGTCCTCGACCGGCTCGGCGCGACCACCCCGTGCGGCGGGCCCGGGGCGGGCGCCGCCCTCAAGCTCGTCCTCATCAACGCGGCCATCGGCGGGGTCGCCCTGGTCGCCGAGGCCCTCGCGCTCGCCGGAGCCCTCGGCCTGCCCCGGGACCTCGCGCTCCGCACCCTCGGCGCGGGCCCCCTCGCGGGCGCCGTCGGCCGCGCCACCGCGACCGGCTCGTACTTCCCCGTCGCCCTCGCCGCGAAGGACGTCGCCCTGGCGACCTCGTCGGCGAAGCTCCCCGTCCTGGAAGCCGTCCACGGCTTCCTCACCCGGGACCCGGCCCTGCTCGCCGAGGACCTCGCCGCCGTCGCCGGCTAAGGGGTGTCCGCGGGGTCCGGGTCGGGGTCCGGGTCCGGGCCGGGGTGCGGGGCGGTCGGCTCGTCCGGGCGGGCCCAGATGCCGCGCCGCCGGGTCTCGTTCTCCTGGGCGAGGCGGCGCAGGACGGCCAGGACCGGCTCCAGGAGGAGTACGACGACGGCGGCGTGCTCGGCCAGCTTGAAGCGGTCCTCGGCGCCGTCGAGTTCCTTGATCCGGTCGAGGTCGAGCCTGGCGGCGGAGGCGGCCAGTTCGGCGTACGGCAGCAGGTCCTCGGTGCGGTAGTCGGCGCCGATGCGGGCGAGGTCCATGAGGCTCGCGGCGAGGGCGCGGCGGTGGGGCGAGTCCTCGGAGACGTCCCAGCCCATGACCCGCAGCAGTTCGTCGACCCGGGGCGCCTGCTCGTCCACCGCGTCCGTCTCGGCGGCGTCGACCGGCGTGGGCAGCGCGTAGTGCACGACGCCGAGCGTGGCGAGCGGATCGAGGGGCTCGTCCATGGCGGTGAGGACGTCGCGGGTGGCGGCGATCGACAGGCCGCCGCGGGCGGTCAGGGCGCGGATCAGGCGCAGGCGCTGGAGGTGCTCGTCCCCGTACAGGCTCAGCGTGGCTCCCAGCTGCCGGCCGGGCGGCAGCAGGCCCTCGCGCAGGTAGTACTTGATCGTCCCGACCGGCGTTCCGGACAGGCGGCTCAGGTCGGAGATTCTCATGCGCGCTCTCGCTCGGTGCGTTCTGTGTGTGACCAGTCTCCCAGGCGTTCCGGTGGACGCCCTCAGTTGGATAGTGCAACTCTTCAACTGGAAAGTGATACTTTCCAGTGTGCCGTCCACCTGCGAAGACGGCGCCCGACCCCTCCTGTCGATCCGAGCGCCCCGCCGGCGCGCCACCGAAACCGGAGCCTCTCGTCATGCCCGAACCGACCCCCTTGCTCCGGGTGAGCGCCAGCGGTCTGCTGCGCCGCCGCGGGATATGGCTGCCCTCGGCGGTCGTCCTCGGCCTGCTGTCCCTCGTCCTGTCGATGCTCTACCTGGGAGCCAACAACGACCCGGTCGGTTCGACGAAGGACCTGCCGATCGCCCTGGTCGACGCCGACCGGGGAGTGGAGACGGCCGGACGGCGGATCGACCTCGGTGCGCAGATCGCCACCCGGATCACCGGCTCCGCGGAGCTGGGGGACAAGGTCTCCTGGAAGAAGGTCGACCGCCGCACCGCCGACGACCTGCTCGCCCGGGGCAAGGTGTTCGGCGCGCTCGTCATCCCGGAGGACTTCTCCGCCTCGGTGAGCGCGCTCGCCGGACCGGCCCAGCGCACACCGCACCCGCCGACCATGACGGTGCTGACCAACCCCGCGGCCGGAAGCTTCGGTTCCGGCATGGCCGCCGAGATCAACCGCAAGGTCGTCGCCACCACCTCCGCGCAGGTGGGCCACGGGCTCGCCCAGGAGCTAGAGCGGAAGGCCGCCCGACCCGCCGCACCCGCCCAGGCCGCCCGTCCGGCCGTGCCCGCCGCCGCCCAGCTGATGATCGCCGACCCCGTGAAGGCGGTCGTCGAGGAGGGGCACCCGCTCGGCACCCACAGCGGCCTCGGGCTGAGCGCCTTCTTCTACGCCCTCGTGCTGGTCCTCGGCGGCATGCTGGGCGCCAACGTGATCCACAGCCAGGTGGACACGGCGCTCGGCTACATGGCCAACGACAAGGGGCCGTTCCGCTTCGTCAAGCCCGCCCAGCACATCACGCGGGTGCAGCACTTCGCGGTCTGCTCGGTGCTCATGGTCGTCCTGTCGATGCTGACCTCCGCGCTCGCGATGGCCGGTGCCGTCGGCGTCGTCGGCATCGACGCCTCGCACCTGGGCCTGCTGTGGGTCTTCGGCTCGTGCGCCACGGCGGCGATGGGCATCACGGCCCTGGCCCTGCTCGCCGTCTTCGGCACCCCGGGCCCCATCGTCTCCATGCTGGTCCTGATCGGCCTGGCCATCCCGTCGGCCGGCGCCACCATCCCGCTCCAGGCGCTCCCGGACTTCTACCGCTTCCTGGCGGAGTTCGAGCCGTTCCGCCAGGTGGTCGACGGCGTGCGGTCCATCCTCTACTTCGGCGCCCGGACCGACGCGGGACTCGGACGCGCCTGGACCATGACCGTCCTCGGATTCGCCGTGTCGCTCGCCCTCGGCCTCGCGTTCACCCGCCTCTACGACCGCAGGGGGCTGCACCGCTCGGCCCTCCGGCTGCACGGGGCCGATCCCGGACCTCGACCGGCCGCCGCCCGGGTCGCGTCCGCGACGTAGGGCGGGGCGGGGCTCCGAGGGCACCCCTCTAGGGGGTGTCCTCGTCCTCGCGCAGCAGGCGCAGGAAGTCCCGGAAGGCGCCCGGCATGTCCACCGCCGAGGGGTCCAGGAGCCACTGGTACTGGAGCCCGTCCATCACCGCCGTGAGCAGCGGCGCCGCCCGTTCCGGGGTGAGTCCGCCGGGCAGCCGCTCGCCGAACTCCAGCCGCAGCACGTCCGCCATGTTGGCCCTGACCTGTGCGTACCGCTCGGTGAAGAACGTCCGCGCCGGATGCCCGTCCGTGACGCTCTCGCCGAGCAGGGCGGAGAAGGTCTGCACGATCCCCGGCCGCATGGCGTTGTACTCGACGAGCGATTCCAGCAGGTCGAGCCGCCAGCCCTCGCGGTCCCGGCCGCCGCTGGTGTCCCAGCGGTCGCGCTCCTCCAGGACGGCGACGAGCAGCGCCTCCTTCGTCGGGAAGTAGTGCAGCAGGCCCTGCTGGGTCAGCCCGACGCGCTCGGCGACGGAGCCGAGGGTGGCGCCCCGGTAGCCGCGCTCGGCGATCACTTCGAGGGCGGCGCGCAGGATGTCCGCGCGTCGCTCCTCGCTCCTGGCCCGCACCATCGCCGTGGCCTCCTCTCGCAGGTTCGTCCCGACAGGACGGTACCCCTTCGCCCCGCCGTTGAAGTAACGGATGGATAACGTAACCTACCGATCTACAGGTAGGTGGGTGCACGATGGGCGCATCGGGGTCATCGGTACGTCAACGAGGAGGTACGGCCATGGCGGAGAACAGCGCGGAGACCGCGAGGAACGCGGCCGTCGAGACGGCGCTCGGCAAGCTCGACCTGGACACCAAGGCGCGGCTGCTCGGCGGCCAGGACATGTGGTCCCTGCCCGCCCTGCCGGAGATCGGCCTGAAGTCCCTGGTCATGTCCGACGGCCCCATCGGCGTCCGCGGCGTCCGCTGGACCGCCGACGACCCGTCCGTCGCCCTGCCGTCCCCGACCGCGCTCGCCGCCGCCTGGGACCCCGCGCTCGCCCGCCGGGCCGGCCGCCTCCTCGCCCAGGAGGCCCGCCGCAAGGGCGTCCACGTCCTCCTCGCGCCCACGGTCAACCTGCACCGCACCCCGCTCGGCGGCCGCCACTTCGAGGCGTACAGCGAGGACCCCTTCCTCACCGGCGCCGTCGGCACCGGCTACGTCCAGGGCGTCCAGGACGGCGGCGTCGGCACCACCGTCAAGCACTTCGTCGCCAACGACGCCGAGACCGACCGCTTCACCGTCGACAACAAGGTCGCCCCGCGCCCGCTCCGCGAGGTCTACCTCGCCCCCTTCGAGGCCATCGTCAGGAACGCCCACCCCTGGGGCATCATGACCGCCTATAACCGGGTCAACGGCGTGACGATGACCGAGCACCGGTACCTCGTGAACGAGGTCCTGCGCGGCGAGTGGGGCTTCGACGGCTACAACGTCTCCGACTGGATGGCCGCCCGCTCCACCACCGGCGACATCGAGGGCGGCCTCGACGTCGCCATGCCCGGCCCCGTCACCGTGTACGGCGAGGCCCTCGCGGCCGCCGTCCGCGCCGGCGAGGTCGAGGAGGCCGCCGTCGACGCGGCCGTGCGCAACGTCCTGCGGCTCGCCGCCCGCGTCGGCGCCCTCGAAGGCGCCCCGCCGGTCGTCACCGAACCCCCGGCCCCGATCGACGGCGACGCCCTCGCCCGCGAGATCGCCCGCCGCGGCTTCGTCCTCGTGCGCAACGAGAACGCGGCCCTGCCCCTCGCGGCCGGCCGCACCGTCGCCCTCTCCGGCGCCGCCGCCCGCGACGCCCGCGTCCTCGGCGGCGGCTCCGCCCAGGTCTTCCCCGACCACGTCGTCTCCCCGCTCGACGGCCTCGCCGCCGCCCTCCCCGACGGCGCCCTCACCTTCACCGTCGGCGCCGACCCCAGCGAGGAACTCACCCCCGCCGATCAAGGGTTCGCCCTCCGGGCCCGCTGCCGCGACGCCGAGGGCCGGCTCCTCGGCGAGGGCTCCCTGCCCAACGGCCAGGTCCAGTGGATCGGCGACGACCTGCCGGCCGGCGTCACCCACGAGGCCCTCGCCTCCATCGAGGTCGTCGGCACCTACACCCCGCGCGAGACCGGCGAGCACTCCTTCGGCACCCGCGGCCTCGGCGCCTTCGCCCTCGCCGTCGCCGGCGAGACCGTCTTCGAGGGCGTCCAGGCCATGGGCTCCGAGACCGACCCCTTCGAGGCCTTCTTCGGCTCCCCGGTCGAGCGCGCCAAGGTCGCGCTCACCGCCGGCGAGACCGTCGAGGTCTCCCTCCTCCACACCCTCGACAAGGAGTTCGCGGCCCCGCTGCCGGCCGTCATGTTCTCCTTCGTCCACCTCGGTCCGCGCCGTGACCCCGACGAACTGATCGCCGAAGCCGTCGAAGCGGCCCGCGCCGCCGACACCGCCGTCGTGGTCGTCGCCACCACCGAGCGCGTCGAGTCCGAGGGCTTCGACCGCAAGGACCTCGCCCTCCCCGGCCGCCAGGACGACCTCGTGCGGGCCGTCGCCGCCGCCAACCCGAACACCGTCGTCGTCGTCAACGCCGGCTCCCCGGTCGAACTGCCCTGGCGCGAGGACGTGGCCGCGATCCTCCTCGGCTGGTTCCCCGGCCAGGAGGGCGGCGCCGCCCTCGCCGACGTCCTCACCGGCGCCGAGGAGCCCGGCGGCCGCCTCCCCACCACCTGGCCCGTCGCCCTCGCCGACGTCCCCGTCACCGAGGTCACCCCCACCGGTGGCGAACTCGACTACGCCGAGGGCGTCTTCGTCGGCTACCGCGCCTGGGACAAGGCCGGCGCGGTCCCCGCGTACCCCTTCGGCCACGGCCTCGGCTACACGACCTGGTCGTACGACTCCCTGGTCGCCGGCCCCGCCGACGGCGATGGCGGCACGGTCACCGTCCGGCTCACCAACACCGGCGACCGCACCGGCCGCGAGGTCGTCCAGATCTACCTGGCGCCGACCGGCGACACGGTGGAGCGCCCCGCCCGCTGGCTGGCCGGCTTCGCGAGCGTCGAGGCCGCCCCCGGCGAGACCGTCGAGGCCGGGATCGCGCTGCCCCGCCGCGCCTTCGAGATCTGGGACGAGGAGAAGAACGACTGGACCCTCGTCACCGGCGCCTACGAGGTCGTCGCCGCCCACTCCCTCGCGGACGCCCGCCTGACGACCGCCCTCGACGTCTGATCCCGGACGTCCCCCTGACCGGCCCCGGGGCGGAACCTGACAACCGCCCCGGGGTCCCTCACTCCTTCGTGATCCGCCGGTACGCGAGCTCCGCGAGCCGCGCCTGCCCGTCCTTGCTCGGATGGAACCAGTCCCAGGGGCTCAACTGGCCGCCGTCGAACCGGAAACCGAAGACCGCCCCGCCGTCGTACCGGCAGCGCGCGTCCTTGGCGCAGACCTCCTTCAGGACCCGGTTGTACGCCACCACCCGGTCCCGCACCTCGGCCCGCCGCCGCTCCGCCGCGGGGCCGAGGTCCTCCGCGTCCGCGAGCATCGAGCCGCAGATCCCCAGCTTCCACACCTGCAGGCCGAGCGGGCTGACCCGCCCCGTCGACCACAGGTGCCTCAGGTCCGGCACGCTCGACACGTACACCTGCGCCTTCGGCGCGCCCGCCCGCAGCCGGGCGAGCGCCGTCTCGAAGGAGGCGCGGAAGTCGGCGACCGGGGTCATCGCCCCGGGGGTCGGACGGCAGGCGTCGTTCGCGCCCATCATCACCGTCACCAGCTCGGGCTTCTCCGCCGCCGCCCCCGCCATCTGCTCCGGCAGCTCCGCCATCCGGGCGCCCGTCCGGGCCAGGTTCCAGCTGTGCGTGGCCACCTTCGCCGGGCCGAGCAGCCGCAGCGCCAGGCTGTTCACGGCCGCGTCCGTCCCGGTCGCCCACGACACCTCGGGGCAGTCCGCGAGGACCGAGCAGGCGTCGAAGGCGCGGGTGACGGAGTCGCCGACGGCGGCGACGGAGGCGGGGGAGACGTCCCAGAGGGGCGTCGCCTTCGGCACCGGTCTCGCCGAGGGGACCTTCGCCGCCGGCTCCCCGGCCGTACAGCCGGCGAGCGCCCCCGCGCACAGCAGCCCCGCCGTCGCGACGGCGACGGCGGTACGGAATCGGCGTCGGCCGCGCATCCCGGGCCCCTCCTTCGGCGTCCTGGCGAGTGAAAGCTTCGTGTTCACCCGCCCCCGGACCGACCGTACGTCACACCGATGACGGTGCGGCACGGTAGCTTTTCCCCCGTCGAACCAGAGGCGCCTTTGCCGACCGGCTCCGGTAAATTACATCACGTCACTTCCTGCCCCCTTTTTGACGGTTTGTGACGTTTTACTCCTGATGCTGTTTACTGAGGCCGCTGGGAAAGGCGAACCTCGTCCCACACTGGAGGTCCCGGTGACGACACGTGGAGTCCTGTACGTACACTCCGCACCGCGCGCGCTCTGCCCGCACGTCGAATGGGCGGTGGCGGGCGTCCTCGGTGCGAGGGTCCAGCTCGACTGGATCCGCCAGCCGGCGTCCCCCGGCACCTGGAGAGCCGAGTTCTCCTGGCAGGGCCAGACCGGCACCGCCTCCAAACTCGCCTCCGCACTGCGCGGCTGGCAGATGCTCCGCTTCGAGGTCACCGCGGAACCCTGCCCCACCGCCGAGGGCGAGCGCTACAGCGCCACCCCCGACCTCGGCATCTTCCACGCCGTCACCGGCATGCACGGGGACATCCTGATCCCCGAGGACCGGCTGCGGGCCGCCCTCGCGCGCTCCCTGCAGGGCGAGACCCAGCTGGAGGCCGAGGTCGCCAAGCTCCTCGGCAAGCCCTGGGACGACGAACTGGAACCCTTCCGGTACGCCGGCGAGGGAGCCCCCGTCCGCTGGCTGCACCAGGTCGTCTGACGGGTCCTCACCGACACGCTGTAGATTCCGCCCGGGGCGCGCAGGGGGCGCGCCGGTGGGGGGATGGACATGAAGCGCGACGGTGTGGCCGGTGCCTTGTTCGGCGCCGCGACGGTCTTCACAGCGGCCGGGGTCATCGGCGGCTCCTGGCCCACGGGCTGGGCGGCCGTCGTCTGCGCCCTCGTGTGCGCCGCCCTGGGCGCCACGCTCCTCGCGGCCCGGCGCGGCCGCCGCACCGCCCCCGAGGTCCGGGACGCGGCACCGCTCCCGGGCTCCGGCACGAACGACACCGACACCCGCGCCCCGCGCACCGGTCCCGACAAGACCGACGCAGAACCCCGCACCGCGGCGCCGGGACGGGCCTCGATCGTGGCCGCGGCCGCGGTGTGGACGCTCGCGCTGATCGCCGCCGGCGTCTGGGTCGACGACGACGCCGACGACACCGCGGCGACGGGCAAGGCGCCCGCGAAACCCGCGCCCACCGCGTCGCGCCTCGACGACCGGCCGGCCGTCGCCTGGTCCGTCCCGGCCGTCGGCCAAGTGGGCGACGACGCCATCGGCTTCTGGGGCCTCGGCTCCACCGTCGCCCAAGGCCGGATCGACGGGCTCTTCGCGTACGACGGGGCCGACGGCCGCGTCCGGTGGAGCGTGCCCGCGCCGACCCGCGAGGCCCTGTGCGCGATGACCCCGGACACCGAGGAGGGCGTCGGGCTCGTCGCGTACGGCCGGCACGACAAGCCGTGCGCCACCGTGCTGGCCGTCCGCGCCTCCGACGGCAAGGTCCTGTGGAAGAAGAACCTCGGCGGGGACGGCCTCGTCGAGGGCACCCTCGCCGTCGGCGGCACCACCGCCGTCGGCGCCGAGGACCGGACCGTCCGGGCCCGTGACACGGAGTCCGGCGAGCAGCGCTGGCAGCGGCCGGTGCCCGAGGGCTGCGAGACCCTGGCGGTCGACGCCGACGCCACCCGGACGCTCCTCGTCGAGCAGTGCGGCAAGGGCGCCCGGCTCCTCGCCCTGGACACCCGTACCGGCGCGCGGCGGTGGACCCGCGACCTGCCCGTGGAGTCCAAGGCGACGGCGGCGGTCGTCTCCGTCTCCCCGGTCGTCGTCGCGGTGAACGAGGCGGACACCCGCGGCACCCAGGCCTTCCTCGGCTTCGACGATGCGGGCGCCCCGACCGTGAGCGTGCCCCTCTCCGGACCCGACGGAGTCCTCTCCGCCCCGCAGGGCGTCACCCACGACGACGCCCTGCGGCCCGTCGTCCGCGACGGCCTCCTCGTCACCCTTGCCCAGCAGGAGTCGCTCGTCGCCGACAACGTCGTCGCGTACTCCCTGAAGGACGGCCGGAAGACCTGGTCGTACCACGCGGAACACCAGACGATGGCGCTCGCCGCGGAGTCCGACGGCCGGTTCGCCGTCCTGGAGAACGAGAACGGGGGCAGCATCGCCCTCCTCGACCCCGCCACCGGCAAGGCCACCGCCCGCCTCGTACCGGACACCGCCAAGCCCGTGGCGCTGTCCATCTACCCCGAACTCGTCCCCGTCCCCGGCGGCCACGTCGTCCTCAACCAGATCCTCATGCGCGCGGAACCGGCGGCCTTCGCGCTGCGCTGACACACGGGAAAGGCCCACCCCGACCGGGGTGGGCCTCTCACGCCAGACGTGGATCAGACCGTACGGAACGCCAGGACCACGTTGTGGCCGCCGAAGCCGAACG
>NZ_JBHJQI010000057.1:0-31667 GCF_042262805.1 Streptomyces sp. NPDC056361 | reverse complement strand
AGTTGGCCTCTTTCTCGTGCGTCCCTCGCGTCGCTTCGCGGGCTTCGGGGCGCTGTGCCGGACGCCGTCCGGCGGGGTGTGGCGAAGGCCCACCCTGGTGTGGGGTGGGCCTTGCGAGCACGGTTCGGGTCAGACGGTACGGAACGCCAGGACCACGTTGTGGCCGCCGAAGCCGAACGAGTTGGCCTCTTTCTCGTGCGTCCCTCGCGTCGCTTCGCGGGCTTCGGGGCGCTGTGCCGGACGCCGTCCGGCGGGGTGTGGCGAAGGCCCACCCCGGTGTGGGGTGGGCCTCTCACGTCAGGCGTGGATCAGACCGTGCGGAACGCCAGGACCACGTTGTGGCCGCCGAAGCCGAACGAGTTGTTGATCGCGGCGATCGTGCCCTGGGGCAGCTCGCGCGGCTCGCCGCGGACGATGTCCGCCTCGACCTCGGGGTCCAGCTCGTCGACGTTGATCGTCGGCGGGGCGAGGCGGTTGTGGAGCGCCAGGACCGTCGCGACGGTCTCGATGCCGCCGGCACCGCCGAGGAGGTGGCCGGTCATCGACTTCGTCGCGGAGATCGCGACGTGGTCGAGGTCGTCGCCCAGGACCTTGCGCAGCGCCTTGATCTCGGCGACGTCACCCTGCGGCGTCGACGTGGCGTGCGCGTTGAGGTGGACGACCTCGGACGGCTTGAGGTCCGTCGAGTCGAGCAGGTTCTGCATCGCGGCGGCGATGCCCCGGCCGGTCGGCTCGGGCTGCGCGATGTGGTGGCTGTCGGCCGACAGGCCCTGGCCGAGGACCTCGCAGTAGATGCGCGCGCCGCGCGCCTTCGCGTGCTCCTCGGACTCCAGGATCACGACGCCCGCGCCCTCGCCGAGCACGAAGCCGTCACGGCCGGTGTCGTACGGACGCGAGGCCTTCGTCGGCTCGTCGTTGTTCTTGGACATCGCCATCATGTTGGCGAAGGCGGCGATCGGCAGCGGGTGGATCGCGGCCTCGGTACCGCCGGCGATGACCACGTCGGCGCGGCCGGTGCGGATCATCTCGACGGCGTAGCCGATCGCCTCGGCACCCGACGCGCACGCGGAGACCGGAGTGTGGACGCCCGCCCGGGCGTTCACCTCCAGACCCACGTTGGCGGAGGGGCTGTTCGGCATGAGCATGGGCACGGTGTGCGGGGAGACGCGGCGGACGCCCTTCTCCTTCAGCACGTCGTACTGGTCGAGCAGCGTGGTGACACCGCCGATGCCGGAGGCGATGACGGAGCCGAGCCGCTCGGGCACGACCTTCTCGTCCTCGCCGGCGGGGGCGGTGTAGCCCGCGTCGGCCCACGCCTCGCGGGCCGCGATCAGCGCGAACTGCGCCGAGCGGTCCAGCTTGCGGGCCAGCGGGCGGGGAAGGACGTCACCGGGGTCGACGGCGGCCGTCGCGGCGATCTGCACGGGCAGTTCGGCGAAGCGCTCGCCCTCCAGGGGCTTGACGCCGGAGCGTCCGGCGAGCAGGCCTTCCCAGGTCGACGCGGAGTCGCCACCCAGCGGTGTGGTTGCGCCGATACCGGTAACGACCACGGTGCGATTGGTCGAGTTCACAGGAATTCGTTCTCCATGTGTGTGATGGTCGGAATACGGCGCCACCGCGGGGTGGCGGACCGAGTCAGCAGGGGCCGAATCAGGCCTGGTGCTTCAGGATGTAGTCGGCAGCGTCGCCCACGGTCTTGAGGTTCTTGACGTCCTCGTCCGGGATCTTGACGTCGAAGCGCTCTTCGGCGGCGACGACGACCTCGACCATGGACAGCGAGTCGACGTCCAGGTCGTCGGTGAAGGACTTGTCCAGCTGGACGTCCTCGACCGGGATGCCCGCGATCTCGTTGACGATCTCGGCGAGGCCTTCGACGATCTGGTCCTGGGTGTGAGCCATAGTGGCGCTCCTTCTTGCGGTTACTTCGGTAAAAGGGGGGCTTCCGGACGGATCCGGTGCCTAGGGGAGGGTAACGACCGTCGCGGCGTACACGAGACCCGCCCCGAAGCCGATGACGAGCGCGGTGTCACCGCTCTTCGCCTGCCCGGTCGCCAGGAGCCGCTCCATGGCGAGCGGGATCGAGGCGGCCGAGGTGTTGCCGGTGGTCTCCACGTCACGGGCGACCGTGACGTGCTCCGGCAGCTTCAGAGTCTTCACCATCGAGTCGATGATCCGCATGTTCGCCTGGTGCGGGATGAAGACGTCGAGGTCGTCCGCCGTGATGCCGGCGGCGTCCAGCGCCTGCTGGGCGACCTTCGCCATCTCGAAGACGGCCCAGCGGAACACCGCCTGGCCCTCCTGCGTGATGGCGGGGAACTTGACCTCGCCCTGCTCGTTGAGCGGGAGCTTGGAGACGTCGCCGACGCGGAAGTCGTTCCACGGGACGGTCTGCTTGATCGTCTCGGACTTGTCGCCCTCGGAACCCCAGACGGTCGGGCCGATGTGCGGCTCGTCCGAGGGGCCGACGATCACGGCACCGGCGCCGTCGCCGAACAGGAAGGCCGTCGCGCGGTCCTCCAGGTCCGTCAGGTCGCTGAGCCGCTCCACGCCGATGACGAGGACGTACTCCGCCGAACCCTCGACGATCATGCCCTTGGCGAGCGTCAGGCCGTAGCCGAAGCCCGCGCAGCCGGCGGAGATGTCGAACGCGGCCGGCTTCCCCGCGCCGACCTTGTCGGCGATCTCGGTGGCGACGGCCGGCGTCTGCTTGAAGTGCGAGACCGTGGAGACGATCACGGCACCGATCTGCTCGGCGGTGATGCCGGCGTCCGCGATGGCCTTGCCCGAGGCCTCCACCGACATCGCGGTGACGGTCTCCTCCGGCGAGGCCCAGTGGCGGGTGGAGATGCCGGAGCGCGAGCGGATCCACTCGTCGGTCGAGTCGATCTTCTCGAGGATCACCTCGTTCGGCACGACCCGGGTGGGGCGGTAACCGCCGACACCGAGGATCCGCGCGTACGGGGCGCCCTTGCTGGGCTTGATCTTCGACATGCTTCTCGACACTCCTTGTCAGACGGCCGCGTGCTCAGCGATGAGCGTACGGGCCGCGTCGAGGTCGTCGGGAGTCTTGAGGGCGACCGTGGCCACGCCCGGCAGGGCGCGCTTGGCGATGCCGGTCAGGGTGCCTCCGGGGCACACCTCGATCAGCGCCGTCGCGCCCAGGGCCTGGAAGGTCTCCATGCACAGGTCCCAGCGGACCGGGTTCGCGACCTGGCCGACCAGGCGGGCCACGACCTCGGCGCCGTCGGTGACGACCTGCCCGTCCTTGTTGGAGACGTAGCGGGTGGTCGGGGCGGCCGGGGACAGCTGCGCCGCAGCCTCCTCGAGCCGCGCCACGGCCGGGGCCATGTGGTGCGTGTGGAAGGCGCCGGCGACCTTGAGCGCGACGACCCGGCGGACGCCCTCGGGCTTGTCCGCCTCCAGGGCGGCCAGCTGCTCCAGGGTGCCGGCGGCCACGATCTGGCCGGCGCCGTTCACGTTGGCCGCGGTCAGGCCGAGCTTCTCGAGGTGCGGGACGGTCACCTCGGGGTCGCCGCCGAGCAGGGCGGACATGCCGGTCGCGGTGATCGCGGCGGCATCGGCCATCGCGAGCCCGCGGGTCCGGACGAGACGCAGCGCGGCGGTGTCGTCGAGCACGCCGGCGAACGCGGCGGCGGTGAACTCGCCGACGCTGTGACCGGCGACGACGCCGGGCGACACGTCGCCGAGCGCCGCGGCCGACAGCAGGCCGGCGGCGACGAGCAGCGGCTGTGCCACGGCGGTGTCACGGATCTCTTCCGCGTCCGCCTTCGTGCCGTAGTGGGCGAGGTCGAGCCCGATGGCGTCGGACCAGGCCGCGATGCGGTCGGCGGCGCCGGGGAGTTCGAGCCAGGGAGTCAGGAAGCCAGGCGTCTGAGCGCCTTGGCCGGGAGCGACGAGTACGAGCACCCTCACACTCTCTCTTGGGGACGGCTCCCGGCGCCCGTGGGGACAAGGACGAAGAACCGTCGGGGGAATTGTTGGTCTTCGACAAAAGTCTAGGACTGGGGATCTCCGTCGGCCAAGCGCCCCAGGATGAGGGCGATCCGCAGCGTGAACGCCGAGCGCACGTCGGAGGGTGACCAGCCGGTGACGTCGGTCACACGTCGAAGCCGGTAGCGCACGGTGTTCGGGTGGACGAAGAGCATCCTGGCCGCGCCTTCCAGGCTGCTCGCCTGTTCCAGATAGACACTGAGAGTTTCCAGCAGCGCCGAGCCCGCTTCCTCCAGCGGTCTGTAGATCTCCTCCACCAGCTGCTCGCGCGCCGAAGGGTCCGAGGCGATGGCGCGCTCCGGGAGGAGATCGTCCGCCAGAACGGGGCGGGGAGCGTCCTGCCACGCCGAGCACGCCTTGAGGCCGGCGGCGGCCGCCTGCGCGGACCGGGTCGCCGCGAGCAGGTCGGGCACGACGGGGCCGGCCACGACGGGACCCGCCGCGTACGGGCCGATCAGCGCCTTCGCGACCGCCAGCGGGTTGTCGTTGCCGCCCGCGATGACGACGAGGCGGTTGCCGAGGACCCCGGTGAGGACCTGGAGCTTGGCGTGCCGGGCGGCCCGGCGGATCGCCTCCACCGTCAGCTCGCTGTCGCCGTCGGGGGCGGTGCCGAGGACCACGCACACGTGCTCGGGCGAGTTCCAGCCGAGCGCGGCGGCCCGCGAGACGGCGCCCTCGTCGGCCTCGCCGGAGAGCACCGCGTTCACCACGAGGGACTCCAGGCGCGCGTCCCACGCGCCGCGGGCCTCGGCGGCCTGCGCGTACACCTGGGCGGTGGCGAAGGCGATCTCCCGGGCGTAGACGAGCAGCGCCTCGCGGAGCACGGACTCGTCGCCGGGGGCGGCGACCTCCTCGATCGCCGACTCCATGACCTCGATCGTGGTGCGGACCATCTCCACGGTCTGCCGCAGCGTGATCGCCCGGGTCAGTTCGCGGGGCGCGGTGCCGAAGACGTCCGTCGAGATCGCCTGCGGGGTCTCGGGGTGCCGGAACCACTCGGTGAACGCGGCGATGCCGGCCTGGGCGACCAGGCCGATCCACGACCGGTTCTCGGGCGGCATCGCGCGGTACCACGGCAGCGTCTCGTCCATGCGGGCGATGGCGCCGGCGGCGAGCCGCCCGGAGGACTGTTCGAGGCGCTTCAGGGTCGCGGAGTGCGGATGAGCGGCGTTCACGGGTTCTGGCACGGGGACAAGACTGCCTTATCGGGACGCCGGCGTGCGGGGTCGGGGCGGGTTCGCCTCCGGCGGGGGGCGCCGCGGGCCGCCTGTCCGCCTCCGCCGCGCGCTCCGGCCCGGCGGCTACGGTGGGCCCCGTGATACGCATCCAGCGCGCCGGCGAGCGCTACCCCGGCGGCGACCCGGCGGCCGGGATCGAGACCCGGCACGCCTTCTCCTTCGGGCCGCACTACGACCCCGACAACCTCCGCTTCGGCGCGCTCCTCGCCGTCAACGAGGAGCGGCTCGCACCCGGCGCCGGCTTCGACGAGCACCCCCACAGCCACACCGAGATCGTCACCTGGGTCGTCGAGGGCGAACTCACCCACCACGACACCGCCGGCCACGGGACGGTCGTCCGCCCCGGCGACCTCCAGCGGCTGAGCTCCGCCGGGGGCGTCCGCCACGTCGAACGCAACGACGCCGACGTGCCCCTGGTCTTCGTCCAGATGTGGCTCGCCCCGCTGACCCCGGGCGGGGACCCCTCGTACGAGGTGGTGCGCGGGATCGCCGACCCGGCCCCGTACGACCTGCCGGCGGCGGACGCCCGGCTGCACGTCCACCGCGTCGGACCGGGCGCCCGCGCCGCCGTACCGGACGCCGACCTCGTCTACGTCCACGTGGCCCGGGGGACCGTACGCCTCGGCGGCGAGGAGCTCGGCCCCGGCGACGCGGCCCGGCTCACCGGCGCCGGCGGCCTCGAACTGGCCGCCGTGACCGGCGCGGAGGTGCTGGTCTGGGAGATGCGGGACTGGCGCAAGGCCCTGGGCTGAACCGTCAGCGCAGCGCGCTCTTGGCCCGCCACTGCTCCCAGCTCAGGTTCCACGCCCCGTAGCCGTTGCCCTCGGCGACGATGCCCTTGGTCTCGGCGCCCTTGATCTCGAAGGGGTCGCCCACGTTCACCGAGGCGTAGAAGGAGGCGGCGTTCTCGTTGCTCATGCCGATGCAGCCGGAGCTCTTGTTGGCCCTGCCGAAGTAGGCCGCGTTCCACGGGGCCGCGTGGGTGTACATGCCCGACCAGGTCAGCCGCATCGAGTAGTCGACCATCTTGTTGTAGGCGTCGCCCAGGCCGACCGTCTCGGAGTTCATGTTGATGGTGCCCTCCTTCGCCATCAGGACGGCCGTGCCGCGCCAGGACCGCTTGTCGCCGCCCGGGGTGCCGCCGGAGACCGGGATCGTCCGGACGGTGCGGCCGTCGCGGACCACGGTCAGCCGGTGGGCGTCCAGGTCGACCTTCACGATCTGCGAGGTGCCCACGGTGAAGCCGGTGCTGTAGTCGCGGACGAACCAACCGCCGCCCGAGTCCGTGCCGTTCAGGTCCGCCGCGAGGGTGACCTTCGTGCCCGGCTTCCAGTAATCCTTCGGCCGCCAGTCGGCCCGGTCGCGGCCCGAGTAGTCCTTGACCCAGCCCCAGGAACCCTCGGTCCCGTTCGACGTCGTGACCTTCAGCTGCCGCTCCACGTCCGCCTTCCGCGTCACCGGCAGGTCGAAGACGATCGACAGCGGATGCCCGATGCCCACGGTCGTGTTCTTGCCGGGCGCGAGCGTCACCTTGTTGACCTTCTCCGGCTTCGGCGTGGTGAACGACGACCGGGTCGTCGACTCCTTGCCGTCGCCGGAACGGGAGGTCACCTCCACCGTGTACGACGCCCCCGGCGCCGCCTTGCGGTCCGACACCCAGCTCGTGCCGCCCGCTCCCGTACGGCCCGTGAGCGTCCCGCCGTCCGCTTCGACGACCTTCACCGCGGCGATCGTCCCGCCCGTGGCGGTCACCTTCACCGGAGTGCCGGCCACCGGGTCCGCCACCGTCACCTTCGCCGGGGTCGCCGGGGCGGGAGCCCCCGCCCCGGAACCGCCGCCGTCCGCCGCCTGCGCCGTACAGGCGGTCAGGGAGGCGACGAGCGCGGCGGCCGCGAGGACGGGACGGGAAGCGTGCGGACGGCGTGTGCGTATCGGCAGCACGGAAGACCTCCGTGGAGAGGGAAGAAAGGCGGGATGTCCGGACTCTAGAACGGCACGACCGGCCGCGGGGCGCCCGCGGCCCCATGTGACAGGGGCTGGGTCAGAACCGTCACCGTCCGGTCACATACGACGCGCGCACCCGTCGAATTCGGCTGTGAGCCTGCTGTGCGCCCCACCACCGAGGGGCGGAACCAGGAGGCTCCCGTTGTGTCTGCGCTGCTCGTGACGGCCGCACCCGCCGAACGCCGCGCCCCGGCCGGCCCGATCAGGGTCGGCCCCGTGACCCCCGAGGTCCACCGCGCGTTCCTCGCGTCCCGGGCCGCCGGTGCGGACGGGCCCAGCTTCCTCCAACTCCCCTCCTGGGCGCAGGTGAAGGACGGCTGGTGCCACCAACTCGTCGGCTGGGGACCCGAGTCGGGACCCCTCACCGGCGTCGCCCTCGTCCTCCTCCGCCCCTTCCCCGGTACCCGCAAGTACTTCGCGTACCTCCCCGAGGGGCCCGTCGCCGACTGGGCCGACCCCGACCTCGACGGCTGGCTCGGACCGCTCCTCGCCCATCTGCGGGCCTCGGGCGCCTTCGCCGTGCGCATCGGCCCCGGACCCGCCTACCGCCGGTGGGACGCCGCCACCCTCAAGGCCGGCACCGGAGCCGGCCGCCGCCTGGCCGACGTCCTCGCCGACGAGGTCGACCCGCTCGGCACGGTCGTCGCCGACCGGCTCCGGGCCCGCGGCTGGCGCCGCTGCGGCGGCGACTCCGGGGACGGCGCCGACGCCCAGCCCCGGCACGTCTTCCAGATCCCGCTCACCGGCCGCTCCACCGACGACCTCTGGTCCGGCCTCAACCAGGAGTGGCGGCGCAACGTCCGCAAGGCCCGCAAGTCCGGCGTCGAGATCACCGTCGGCTCCGCCGCCGACCTCCCCGAGTTCCACCGGCTGCTCCGGATCACCGAGGAGCGCGACGGCTTCCGCCTCGGCCGCGACCTCGCCTACTACGAGCGCCAGTACGCCGTCCTCAACGCCGAACACCCCGGCCGCATGAAGCTCTACCTCGCCCGCCACGAGGGCGAGGTGCTCGCCGCCCACACCATGATCACCGTCGGTGGGCGCGTCTGGTACCAGACCGGCGCCTCCGCCGACCACCGGCGCGAGGTCCGCCCCTCCAACGCCCTCCAGTGGCGCATGCTCCTCGACGCCCACGCCGTCGGCGCCGCCGTCTACGACCTGCGCGGGGTACCCTCCACCCTCGATCCGGGCGACCGCGCCCACGGGCTCCTGCGCTGGAAGCTCGGCACGGGCGGACAGGTCGTCGAGACGCTGGGGGAGTGGGAGATTCCGATGCAGGGCACGACCAACCAGGCGCTGTTCCGCGCCTTCCAGGCATACCTGGCCCGCCGATGACGGCGACGCTCACCGCGGCGCCGGCCGAGCCGAAGTCCTCGGTCCTCCGCAGCGGCGCGCTCATGGCCGCGGGCTCCCTCGTCTCCCGCGCCACCGGCTTCGTGCGCGCCTCCGTCGTCGCCGCGGCCCTCGGCGCCGGATTCGTCGCCGACGGCTACGCGGTCGGCAACTCCGTCCCCACCATCGTCTACATGCTGCTCCTCGGCGGCGCCCTCAACGCCGTCTTCGTCCCCGAACTCGTCAAGGCCGCCAAGGAACACGAGGACGGCGGCGTCGCCTACACCGACCGGCTCCTCACCCTCTGCGCGCTCGCCCTCACCGCGCTGACGGCCGCCGCGGTGCTCGCCGCCCCGCTGATCGTCGACCTGTACACCGACTACACGGGCGCGCAACGCGAGATGACCCTCGCCTTCACCCGCGCCTGCCTGCCGCAGATCCTCTTCCTCGGACTCTTCACGCTCCTCGGCCAGGTCCTCAACGCCCGCGGCCGGTTCGGCGCCATGATGTGGACCCCCGTCCTCAACAACGTCGTCGCCGTCGCCGTCTTCTCCCTCTTCCTGCTCGTCAGCGACGGCGGCACCCTCACCCCCGGCGAGACCGCGCTCCTCGGCTGGGGCACCACCGCGGGCATCGCCCTCCAGGCCCTCGCCCTCCTCCCCTCGCTGCGCGCCGCCGGCTTCCGCTGGCGCCCCCGCCTCGACTGGCGCGGCTCCGGCCTCGCCGCTCCGCTGCGCTCGGCCGGCTGGCTGGTCCTGCTCGTCCTCACCAACCAGGGCGCGTACTGGGTGACCACCTGGCTCGCCACCTCGGTGGGCTCCGTCACCACCGGCGGCTCCGGCCTCGCCGCGTACAACAACGCCTACCTGCTCTGGACCGTCCCGCACGGCATCGTCACGGTCTCCCTCGTCACCGCCCTGCTGCCCCGGATGAGCGCAGCCGCCGCGGACGGCGACCTCGCCGCCGTCCGCCGGGACGTCTCGTACGCCCTGCGGACCAGCGCGGCCGCGATCGTCCCCGCCGCGTGCGCGCTCCTCGCGCTCGCCGTACCGCTGATGACCGTCGTCTTCCGGTACGGCGCGACCACCGGCGACGACATCCGCGCCATGGCCTGGATCCTCATGGCCTTCGCCCCCGGCCTCGTCGCCCTCTCCGGCCAGTACGTCTGCACCCGCGCCTTCTACGCCCTCCGCGACACCCGCACCCCGTTCGTCCTCAACCTCGTCATCGCCACCCTCAACGCCGCCCTCTCCCTCACCGCCTACCAGGTGCTCCCGCCGCACTGGGCCGTCGCCGGCATGGCCGCCGCCTACTCCCTCGCCCTCTGGGCGGGCTGGGCCCTCACCGCGTACGTCCTGCGCCGGCGTCTGCGGGACACGGAGGCGGGCGGCGGGTCGGCGGACGCGGCCGGCGCGGACGGCCTGGACGGCGTGGCCGACGCGGTCGGTGGCGCGGACGGCGGTTCCGGGGGATCGGCCGCCGCCCTGCTGCGGCTCCTCGCCGCCGCCGTACCGGCCACCGGATACGCCCTGTTCGCCGTCGGCCTCACCGACGTGGCCGGCCCCGTCGTCTCCGGCCTCGCCGGCGCCGCCACCCTCGTCACCACCTTCGCCCTCCTCGCCCGCCCCCTCCGCCTCACCGAACTCCACACCCTCCTCACCCGCCTCCGCCCGCGGTGACCCCCACCCCGCGCGGCCCCCGGCGGGCCGATCCGATCGAGCTTGGGATACTTCGCAGATGCCCCGCGTGCTGTTGATAGAAGACGACCCCTCCGTCCGGGAGGGCGTGGAGCTCGGGCTGCGCCGCCGCGGCCACGACGTCCGGACCGCGCCGACGGGCGAGGCGGGGCTGGCCGCGCTGGGAGAGTTCAGGCCGGACCTGCTGCTGCTCGACCTGATGCTGCCGGGGATGAACGGCGTCCAGGTGTGCCGACGGGTGCGGGAGAGCAGCCAGCTGCCGATCATCATGCTCACGGCGCGCGGCGACGACTTCGACGTGGTCATCGGTCTGGAGGCGGGCGCGGACGACTACATCGTCAAACCGGCCCGCACCGAGGTGATCGAAGCCCGGATACGCGCGGTGCTGCGCCGCATCGAGGAGCCGGGTTCCGGACGGTCCGCCGTCGAGTTCCACGGGGAGCTGGCGATCGACCGGGCGGGACTGACCGTCGCGAAGGCGGGCGAGCGCGTCGCCCTCGCGCCCTCGGAGCTCAAGCTGCTGCTGCACCTGACGGCCGCGCCCGAGCAGGTGTTCAGCCGGCAGCAGCTCCTGGAACACGTCTGGGAGCACAGCTACCACGGCGACGCCCGGCTGGTCGACGCCTGTGTCCGCCGGCTGCGGAACAAGATCGAGGACACCCCGGGCGAGCCGCGCTACATCCAGACCCTGCGGGGCTTCGGCTACCGCTTCGGCCCGCTGTGAAGGCCTGTGTGAGCCCGGAGCCCGAGGCCTTCGAGGCGTCGGCGGGACCCGGGACGACGGCGACGAGGTCGACGCAGACGGGGTCGACGCAGACGGGGGCGACCGCGGAGGCCGCCGGCGCGGCACCCCGCCCGCGCCGCAAGCCCCGCGCCCCGCGCCTTCGCCCGCACCCCTTCGGCCTGCGGACCCGGCTCGTCCTCGCGTTCCTGCTCGTCGCGGCCGTCGGCTGCGGCACGACCGCCGCGCTCACCTACCGGGCCGCGCGCAACGCGATCCTGGAACAGACCCAGGACACCGCGGTCTCCGCGTTCCGGGAACAGGTGGACGCGCTCGGCACCACACTGCCCGTGGAGGCCGCCTCGCTGCGGGGCCCGCTCATGCAGATCGCCCGACAGGGCAAGCCCCGCCCCTGGCGGGTCTACGCCGAGTACGGCACCGTCCGCGTCTCCTCGACCGACCGCCCCACCTCCTCCGTGATCACCCCCGAACTGCGGGCCCGCGCGACGTCCCGGGAAGCGGGCCCGCACGGCAGCTTCCAGCGCGTGGTGAAGAACGGCACGCCGTACCTGACGATGGCGGTCCCGGCGGTCTTCCGGACCCACGCGACCCAGGGGACGGCCCAGCACACCGGCCTCGTCTTCTACGCCGTCATGGAGCTCGACGAGGAGGAGGCCAACATCGAGGCCATGGTCGCGGCCGCCCGCGACGGCGCCCTCCCCGCCCTCGCCGTGGCCCTGATCCCCGCGCTGATCGCCGCGCGAGGGGTGCTCCGCCCGGTGCGGGAGCTGCGCCACGCGGCCCACAGCATGGGGCGGGGCCGGCTCGACACCCGCATCCACGCCAAGGGGAGCGACGAACTCGCGGACCTGGCAAGGACGTTCAACGAGTCCGCGGCGGCGCTGGAACGTTCCGTCGCCGAGCTGCGGGACGCCGAGGCGCGGGCCCGCCGCTTCGCCTCCGACGTCTCGCACGAACTGCGCACCCCGCTCGCCGGCATGCTCGCCGTCACCGAGGTCCTCGACGAGGACGCCGGCCTCCTCGACACCGACACGGCCCGCGCGGTCCGCCTGATCAGCACCGAGACCGGCAAGCTCGCCGTGCTCGTCGAGGACCTGATGGAGATCTCCCGCTTCGACGCCCGCGCCGCCGAGCTCCACCCGGACGAGGTCGACGCCGCCGACTGCGTGCGCAAGACCCTCCAGCACCGGCACTGGACCGACCCGGCACAGGTCGTCCCGCACCTCGACGAGGGCATCAGGGCCCGCCTCGACCCGCGCCGCTTCGACGTCGTCGTCGCCAACCTCGTCGGCAACGCGCTGCGGCACGGCGCCGCGCCGGTGACGGTGCGGCTGTACGCCGAGGGGGACCGGCTCGTGACGGAGGTCGCCGACCGGGGCCCGGGCATCCACCCGGACGTCCTGCCGCACGTCTTCGACCGCTTCTACAAGGCAGACCGGGCCCGGACCCGCTCGGCGGGCAGCGGCCTCGGCCTGGCGATCACCCTGGAGAACGTGCGCCTGCACGGCGGCACCGTGGAGGCCGCCAACCATCCCGAGGGCGGTGCGGTCTTCACCGTGCGGATGCCGCTGTGACGCGCCGGACGGCCGTCGCGGCCCTGCTCGCTCCCCTGGCGCTGCTGGCACTCGCCGGCTGCGGCATACAGCGGAGCGACGTCGTCGAGGCGGGCGGGGCCGCGACCGTCGCCGTCTACCCCGCGCCCGGCACCACCCGGGTGGTGCTCTACTTCCTCGGGCCGGACGGCCGGCCGCTGCCCACGGTCCGCGACCTCGGGAAGCTCTCCGACCAGTGGACGTCCCCCGAACACGCGATCCGCGGCGGTGTGGGCATGGAAAGCGGGTCGGCTGTGCCGGTCGCCACCGACAAGGTGCTCGCCATGCTCCTGGCCGGCCCGAACGCCCCCGAGGCCTCCGTGGGGATGACCAGCGGGCTTCCGCGCCGCGGGAGCACCCCGCACGCCGTGGTGGACGAGGCCGCGGGGCTCACGGACGGCCGCAGCCTGCTCCGGCTGAGCGCCCCCTTCCCCGTCGGGGACCTGACGGACGAGGCCGTCCAGCAGCTGGTGTGCACGGCCGCCTTCTCGGAGGACCCGGGCGGCATGGTCGAGGTGGTCCTCAGCGGTCCCGACGGCAGCCTCCCCGTGACCCGCTGCCGGGTCTGACCGGCGGCGCGGCCGACCGGGCGCGCGCGGGCCGCCGGGCGTACGGCCGCTCGACGCGTACGGCCGCTCGACGCGTGCGGCTCAGCGCGTGCGGCTCAGCTCAGCGCGCGCAGCTCCGCCAGGACCGCGTCCGTGAACGGCGGCCAGGCCTCGACCGCCCACGGCCCGAAGGGCCGGTCGGTGAGGGCGACGCACGCGGCCGCCGCGTCGGGGTCGATCCACAGGAACGTGCCGGCCTGCCCGAAGTGCCCGAAGGTGCGCGGCGACGACGTGGCGCCCGTCCAGTGCGGGGACTTGGAATCGCGGATCTCGAAGCCGAGACCCCAGTCGTTCGGCTTCTGGCGCCCGTAGCCGGGCAGGATGCCGGTGAGACCCGGGTACGTCACGGTCATGGCGTCCAGCACGGTCCGGGCGTCGAGCAGCCGCGGCGCCTGCACCTCGGCGGCGAACCGCACCAGGTCGTCCACGGTCGACACGCCGTCCTTGGCGGGCGAGCCCTCCAGGGTCGTCGACGTCATGCCGAGCGGCTCCAGGACCGCCTGGTGGAGGTACTCGGCGAAGGGGATGTCGGTCGCCTTGGCGACGTGGTCGCCGAGCGCCTCGAAGCCCGTGTTGGAGTAGATCCGGCGGGTGCCGGGCGCGGCCATGACCCGGTTCTCGTCGAAGGCGAGCCCGGAAGTGTGGGCGAGCAGGTGGCGCACGGTCGCGCCCTCGGGCCCGGCGGGCTCGTCGAGGTCGATCGCCCCCTCCTCGTACGCCACGAGGACGGCGTACGCCGCGAGCGGCTTGGTGACGGAGGCGAGCGGGAAGCGCTGCCCGGTGGGGCCGTGGGACCCGGCCACGGTGCCGTCCGCGCGGACGACGGCCGCCGTCGCGGTGGGGACGGGCCAGTTCTCGATCGACGCCAGGCTCGGCAAGCTGCTCATGGCGCCGAGCCTACTTGCTTCGAGTGCACTCCAACGTTTTAGCGTGGGGGCATGAGCGTGATCGCGAGCACGGCCCCGCGTACGAACGGCACCCGGGCGCACTACACCATCAGCGAGGTCGCCGCCCTGACCGGCCTGTCGGCGCACACCCTGCGCTGGTACGAGCGGATCGGCCTGATGCCGCACGTCGACCGTTCGCACACCGGGCAGCGGCGCTTCACCGAACGCGACCTCGGGTGGCTGGCCTTCGTCGGCAAGCTGCGGCTGACCGGGATGCCGGTCGCCGACATGGTCCGGTACGCCGAACTCGTCCGCGAGGGCGACCACACCCGCGACGAGCGGCGCGAACTCCTGGAGACCACCCGGCGCGACGTCCTCGCCCGGATCACCGAGCTCCAGGACACGCTCGCCGTGCTCGACATCAAGATCGGCCACTACGGCACTGCATGCGGAGGCACATCGTCATGACCAGCGTGACCAGGATCGACACCGTGCGGCTCGGCCAGGACGGGCCCGAGATCGGCGTCCAGGGCTTCGGCGCCATGGGCATCAGCGAGTTCTACGGCGACACCGACGAGGCGGCGGCCCGCGACACGCTCGACGCGGCCCTGGAGGCCGGCGTCACCCTCATCGACACCGCCGACATCTACGGCAGCGGCGCCAACGAGGAGTTCCTCGCGCCCTTCCTCGCCGCCCACCGCGACGAGGTCGTCCTCGCCACCAAGTTCGCCATCGAGCGGCGCGCCGACGACCCCACCCACCGAGGCGTCCGCAACGACCCCGCGTACATCAGGAAGGCCGCCGAGGACAGCCTCCGCCGCCTCGGCGTCGAGACCATCGACCTCTACTACATGCACCGCCGCGACCCGGCGATCCCCTTCGCCGAGTCCGTCGGCGCGATGGCCGAACTCGTCCAGGAGGGCAAGGTCCGCCACCTGGGCCTGAGCGAGGTCACCGGGCCCGAGCTGCGCGAGGCCCACGCGGTGCACCCGATCGCCGCCCTCCAGTCGGAGTGGTCGCTCTTCTCCCGGGACGTCGAGCGCAGCGCCGTCGGCGCCGCCGCCGAGCTCGGCGTGACCTTCGTGCCGTACTCGCCGCTCGGCCGCGGCTTCCTGACCGGTGCGTTCGCGGACGCCGCGAAGGACCTGTCGGGCGGCGACTACCGCGCCCACCAGCCCCGCTTCACCGGCGAGAACGCCGAGCGGAACGCGGCCCTCCTCGACCCGGTCCGCAAGATCGCCGCCGCGCACGGGGCGACCCCGGCGCAGATCGCCCTCGCCTGGGTCCACCACCAGGCCTCCGTCCACGGCCTCACGGTCGTCCCCATCCCCGGCACCCGCAAGCGCTCCCGCCTCCTGGAGAACGCGGCCGCCACCCGCATCACCCTCACCGCCGCCGAACTGGCCGAACTGGAGCCGATCGCCGACCTGGTGGCGGGCGACCGCTACCCGGACATGAGCCACACGGCCGTACACCGGGAGGTCTGAGCCGCCCCGCCCCCGCCCCACGCACCCCGTGGGGTCCGGCACGATCACGCGAGCCCCAGGGCGAAGACCGCGAAGCCCGCCGCGAGCAGCCCCGCCGCGGTGCGGCGGGCCGGTCCGGTCTTCGCCCACGGGGACTCGAAACCCCGCGCGTACCGCCCGACGAGGACGAGGAGCCCGGCGAAGACCGGCATCCACGCCAGCCGGGCGAGGATCCAGCCGACCGAGTCCGGCGCTCCGACGAGCCCCGGGACCTCCCCGAGGTACGAGCCCGGGATCGCGGCCGCGAGCATCGCCGTCTGGTGCCAGCACAGGATCGTCATCGCGGACAGGTTGACGACCACGACGGGCGCCCACAGCGCCGGCCGCCTCAGGAGCGCGCCGAGCCGGTCGCGGAGCAGGACCGCCGCGCCGCTCTGCGCGGCGGCGAGGGCGAGGACGAGCAGCGACGGCGGGTGCGAGTTGGTGCGGGCCTCACCGGGGACGCCGACCATCGACGCCGGGTAGCCGAAGAACACCAGGAGCGCGGCGAAGAGCGCGGCCCCGCCGAGCAGCAGCGCCCACGCGTGCCGCCGGGTGACCCGCCCCTCGCCCCATGAGACGCCGAGCTGGTAGGCGAACAGCCAGCCGGGCAGGATGTTCAAGAGGCTCAGCCAGGACGGCACGGCGTCGGCGTACGGCCCGTACCGCAGGAAGTCGACCACGGCGACCGACGCGAGCAGCGGCGCCGCGGCCCACACGCCGAGCCGGCGGGCGAGCCGGACGCAGTACGGGGTCAGCGCGGTGACCACCGTGTACACGCCGACGAACCACAGCGGCTGGATCACCAGCGTCGACGCCGTCCGCAGGGTGTCCACGGGCACCCCGGCGCCGAAGTGGAGCAGCGGCAGCAGCGCCGCCCACACGGCGGTGACCCCGAGGACCGGGCGGCCGAGCCGGGCCAGCCGGCCCTTCAGCCACTCGCCCGTGGAACCCTTGCGGCGCCGGTACGACAGGACCGAGGCGTAGCCGCCGACGAGGAAGAAGATCCCCAGCATCTGGAGGATCCAGCTGACCGGGGCGAGCCCGGCGAAGGCGCCCAGCGGGCTCGCGTTGTGGATCGCCCCGTCGGCGGAGAGCGTGAAGCCGCCGAGCAGCCAGTGCCCGGTCGGCACGGCGAGCAGCGCGAGGGCGCGGAGCCCGTCGATCGCCCGGTCGCGGTGGGCGGGGGTGCCGGACTCGATCCTGGCGGCCGTCCTCCGGGCCGCGGTGGCGAGGGCGCTCATCGGACGTCCCCCTCGGCGATCGCGGCGAAGGCGCGCAGGGAGCCGGTGCCCGCGGCGAAGTAGCCGCCGTGGCCGACGGCGTCGTCGGCCGGGATCCGGCGGGCCCCGAAGGCCGGGTCGGTGGGGTCGGTGCCGTGCCCGAGGCCCGCGACCTCGACGTTCGGGACCCGGTCGATCCAGTCGGTGGGGTCCTTCGCCGCCCAGACGCGGGCGGAGGTGCCGAGCTCGGCGACGTTCCCGGCGCGCATCCCGGGGGAGCCGAAGACGACGATGTCCCCGGCCTTCAGGTCGCGGGCGGCGAGGCCGCAGACGACGGAGCCGTAGCTGTGGCAGAACACCGCCGGCTCGGCCGCGCCGACCGCCGCGAGGCCGTCCGCGAACCGGGTCAGCCGCGCCGCCCCGGCCTCGGCGAGCCGTCCGGTGGCCGCGTCCGGACCGACCCCGACGGGGGTCGTGTACCCGACCCAGGCGACGACCGCCGTACGCTCGCCGGTCGCCCGGCGCAGCGCGGTCGCCATGTCCGCGAGGGGCCGCACGTGACCGGCGTCCACGTCGGACCCCGGCACGATCACCGCCACGTGCTCCGCCCGCGCCAGGTCCCCGTACACCAGGGCCACCTGCCCCCGGCCGCGCGGATCGTGGGCCAGCACCCGCGCCCCGCCGAACTCCCCGCGCACGGAACGCCCGTTGGCCTCGTACCGCAGCTCCAGCGGCGCGCCGTCCAGGTTCCCGACGACCGTCGGGTGCGTCCGGGCCAGCTCCCTCTGCCGTACGGGGCTCAGGCCCGCGAAGTACCGCGCCACCTCGGCCGGCCCCATCCGCTCCGGGTCCGGCAGCCCCGCCGCCCGCCACGCCCCCGTCCCCACCGGCGCCCCGGTCACGGCCTCCTGCGCGTTCCCGGACGCCCAGCCGGCCGTCCCCGTGATCGCGGCGGCCACCAGGGCCACGGTGGTCAAGGTCCTCGCAAAGCGGCGCATGGGGTCGCCCTCCCTCTCCGGTACTCGCTCGTTCGTCGGCGAGAGGAAGGTAGGAAGGCGACGGGTGACGACACGTCACACCCGGGGGCCAACTCCCGTCTGATACCGGAGTAGGGGGTGGAGGAGCCGCCAACCCCCGGAGAGGGGTGGGGTTTTCCCCCGGGTGCGAGGGTTGGGAGGGCCTGGAATCGTTCGGGGGCGGTGGTCGAGGTCGCCGAGGGTGGCCCGGAGTCGTTCGGGGTCGGCAGTCGAGGTCGCCGGGGGCGGCCCGGCGGCGTCCGCGGTCAGCGGCCCGAGTCGCCCGGGGTGACCAGCCCCGACTCGTACGCGAAGACCACCGCCTGCGCCCGGTCGCGCAGGTCGAGCTTGGCGAGGACGCGCCCGATGTGGGTCTTCACCGTCTGCTCGGCGAGCACCAGGTGGTCCGCGATCTCCTGGTTGGACAGGCCCCGCGCGATCAGCTCCAGGACCTCGGTCTCGCGCGGGGTGAGGCCGTTGAGGCGCAGCGCGGTCGTGTCGCGGCGCGGCGCGGGGCGGGACGCGGCGAAGTCGGCGATCAGGCGCCGGGTCACGGACGGGGCGAGCAGCGCCTCGCCGGCCGCCACCACCCGTACCGCCGCGATGAGGTCGGCGGGCGGCGCGTCCTTCAGGAGGAAGCCGGACGCGCCCGCCCGCAGCGCCTCGTACACGTAGTCGTCGACGTCGAAGGTGGTCAGCATCAGCACCTTCGGCCGGTGCGTGACACCGGCCGGCGGGTGCAGGATCTCCCGCGCCGCCGCGAGCCCGTCGAGCTCCGGCATCCGCACGTCCATCAGCACCACGTCCGGATGCGCCGACCGCGCCACCTCCACGCCGGCGCGGCCGTCGGGGGCCTCGCCGACCACGTCGATGTCGGGCTGGGCGGCGAGCAGCGCGGCGAAACCGGCCCGCACCATGGCCTGGTCGTCGACGATGATCACGCGGATGGTCACTCGGGGTCCTCCGGGGTCGTGGCGGGCGCCGGCCCGGCGTGTGCCGTCGATCGGGCCGGGTCCGCGGACGGCACCGGGTCCGCGGACGGCACCGGGTCCGGCGCCAGGGGCAGCCGCGCGGCCACCCGGAAACCGCCGTCCGGCAGCGGCCCGGTGTCGAGCGAGCCGCCGGTCAACCGTACGCGCTCCCGCATCCCGACGAGCCCGTGCCCGGTGCCCGCCGCGCCGCGCTCCACCGCGGAACCCGGCTCCGTCGCGGGCCCGTTGACGACGAGGACCGTCAGCCACCCGTCCTCCGCCCGCACCGACACCCGGGTCGACGCCCCCGGCGCGTGCCGCACCACGTTCGCCAGCGCCTCCTGCACGATCCGGTACGCCGACAGGTCGACCGCCTGCGGTACGTCCCCGAGATCGGCGGCGAGCCGCAACTCGGCCGGCACCCCGGCCCGTACGGTCGCCTCGACCAGCTGCTGGACCCGGTCCAGGCCCGGCTGCGGCGCCCGCTCGCCCTCGCCGCCGTCACTGCGCAGCACCGACAGCAGCCGCCGCATCTCGGCCAGCGACTCGCGCGCGCTCGCCGCGATCGAGGTGAACTCCTCGCGGGCCGCGTCCGGAAGCTCCGGGATGCGGTACGGCGCCGAGTCGGCCTGCACGGTGATCACGGACATGTGGTGGGCCACCACGTCGTGCAGCTCGCGCGCGATCCTCGCCCGCTCCTCCAGGAGCGTGCGGCGGGCCCGCTCCGCCTCGCTGATCGTCTCCTGCTCCACGAGCCGCCGCTGCGCGTCGCCCCGGGCACGCACCGCCGAGGTGAGGAGCAGCAGCACCCCGCTCAGCACCAGCAGCAGGGTGTGGATGCTGGTGTACCCGTCCGGCCGGAACGCCTCCAGGACGTAGCCGGCCACCCCGGTGGCGAGCCACACGCCGAACAGCGCCCGGCGCGACTCGCGCAGGCCGAGCGCGACCATCAGCACGCAGTAGCCGATGAGCACCGGCGGCGGCCACGGCCAGTAGTCCGCCCGCGTGCCGTCCGCGCCGAGCAGCACCAGCGCGCCCAGCACATCGGCGGCGAAGACGATCCACCACGCCTGGAGGGGACGGGCGACGGCGAGCAGCAGCGGCAGCGTCTGCGCGGTGCCGAGCGCTCCGGCGAGGGCGCCGTTGACCCCGTAGTCCCCGATGAACAGCACGATCGACGAGGGAAGGAGGGCCGCGACACACGCGAACGCCACGGCGTACGGCAGCAGTCGCACCCACCGCGAGGACGCGTCGGCGAGCAGCGGCGCCCCCGGCGTCGACGGCGTGGTCAGCGCGGACCCGAGCCCCTGGAACATCCCCCTCGTCCGGGCGGTGAGCCTTCGGACACGGATCCGGCGGGCACCGGACGGACCGCCGGCGGGCGGCCGTCGGTCCGGCGGGCGGACGGTGGGCGGGCGTCCGGCGGGCGGGCGGGCGGTGGGCGGCTCGGGCCGCGGTTCGGTAGCCATGACCCGCTCAGGGTAGGCAGCGCACCCCGCCCCCGACGTCATACCGGGGACCGGGGTGCGGCCTGATACCGGGGTATGACCTCCGGTCCCGGTGCACCGGTTCCTTCCGTCGGAGCACCGGTCGGAGCGCCGCTCAGAGCGCCGGTCGGAGCGCCGGTCGGAGCGCCGGTCGGAGCTCCGGTCAGAGCTCCGCGAGGAGCTCCGCCTTCTTCGCCGAGAACTCCGCGTCCGTCACCAGACCCGCCTGGTGCAGCTCGCCCAGGTGCCGGATCCGTTCCGCCACCGCCCCGGGGTCACGGCTCGCCCCGTCCCGCATCCCGGCCGGAACGGCGACCGGGACGGGCACGCGGTCCGCGGCGCGGCCCCGGATCGCGGCGAGGACCGCCGCGGCGAAGGGGAGCGACAGGTGCACCGGCCCGTAGCCGAGGCCGAAGACGACCGACGCCGGGTCGAGGTCGGGCTGCGTCGGCCGCGGCGCCCCGCCCCGGGGCACCAGGCGCAGGTACCCGTCGAGGACCTCCGGCGAACGCCACTCCACCCCGCACAGGTCCCGCACCGAGAAGGTCTGGTCGCCCGCCTTCCACTTCTCGGTCGACGCCCCGGTCCACGACCAGCGGAACGAGACCTCGGAGACCCCGTCGAAACTCGCCTTCCCGTCGTACGTCTTGAACGACTGCGGCCCCTGCGGCGGCGCCACCAGGAACCGGTCGACGGGCGTCGGGGCCCCCGCGGCCCCGACGTCCGTACCGGCCGCGGCGTCGACCGCGCCCGTGGCGTCGATCGGGTCCCGCGGCGCGACCGCGCTCAGGCGGTCGATCGCGTCGAGGGGGTCGATCGGGCTCAAGGGGGCGCCCGTGCTCAAGGGGTCGACCATGGTCACGGCGTCCGCCGGGAGGCGGGCCCGCAGCTCGTCCCGGTAGTACTCGGCGAGCGTCTCCCGATCCGCGGGCAGCACGAGCCGGTACGGGTCGCAGGCCTCCTTGAGCTGCCCCGCGGCCACTTCCATCAGCGGATCGGCGCCCGGTCTCGGCACCGCGTGCAGCACCACGGTGCCCCGCTTGCCGGGCGTCAGCGTCACGGACGCCAACGCCTCGTGCGGTACTCGTCGTTCGCGCAGCACACTGAGGAGCTTCGGCGTGCGGTTCCCCCGATCGAAACGGATGAGGAGGGCGTCGCTCTCGAACTCCCAGGTGGCATGATTTCCGGCCAGCACATCACCCATACGCCTCATCGTAAGCGGCGCGTGCCGCTGCGTCGCCCCTGTGAAAGGTCCGGAAATCGCGGGATCTACGCGCGTCAGGACCCTTCCGCGCCGGATATTCCGTCGTGGCAAGCGCTGTCGGCACGTGCGCAGACGACACTCGGGAAGGCGCCGACGCCTATCGCGGCGAAGTTCCCGAGGCTTTCCGTGCCGGGCGCGAAATAACCGCTGTGGCCGACCGCGCCGTCCGCCGAGAGCAGCCGCGCCCCGAACTCCGGGGCCACCGGGTCGGCGCCGTGCCCGACCCCGCCCAGCTCCAGGTGGGGCACGTCGGCGATCCAGTCGTCGGCGTCCCGCATCGCCCACACGCGCGCGTGGGTGGCGAGCTCGGTCGCCCGCTCCACCCGCATGCCGGGGCTCCCGGCCACGGCGACGTCCGTCACCCGGGCGGGCAGCCTCGGCGCGGCGACCCCGCACAGCACGGAGCCGTAGCTGTGGCAGAACAGCGCCACGCGCGCGTCCCCGGGGAGCGCCTCGGTCAGCTCCACGAGCCGCACGGCGCCGCTTTCGGCCAGTCGGCCGGTCGCCGCGTCGACACCGACTCCGGCGGGCGAGGTGAAGTCGGCCCACGCGATCACCGCCACGCGGGCGCGGGGCGAGGCCTGCCGTTCGGCGGCGAAGAGCGCGTTGGCCATGCCCTCCGGGGCCCCGTACCGGCCGCGGGTCTTCTGGAACGTGAGCAGGTTCGTGTCGACGCCGGGCACGATCACCGAGACCCGCCGGGCCCGGTCCAGGTCGCCGAGGACCTCGGCCGTCCGCCCCGTACCCGTCGGGTCGAACGCGAGGATCTGGCGGCCCGGCCGCATCAGCGACGCGAAGCGGTCGAACCGGCGGCGCGCCTCGTGGCGTCCCTCGGGGGACAGCCGGGCGTCGTCGACCCGGCTGCGTTCGGCGTCGAGCGCCCGGCCGAGCGTGATCCGGTTGGCGCGGTAGCGCAGGGTGACCGGGGCGCCGTTGAGGTTGCCGACGACGAGCGGGTGCCGCTCGGCGAGCCGGGCCCCGCGCGCGGAGCCGAGTCCGGCGAAGAACGCGGCGACGGCACGCGCCGGCGCGGTCGCCGGGTCGGGCAGCGGACGGTGGTCGATCCGGTCGTGCGCCCAGGCGGCGAGGGCCGCCCCGCGCGACGGGCCGGGCACCGGCCGGTGCCGGATCGTCGTCCACCCGGTGATCGCGAGGAGCACGAACACCACGCCGAGCGCCAGCAGGGCGCGTGCGACGGTGAGGGTGGGGGAGGCATCGGCTGAGGTCACGGGGCGCCACCCTACGGGGCGCGGGTTACGGAGCGGAGCCGAGCCCCTCGCCGTACCGCTCCCGCGGGCGCGCGGCCCGATCGGCGGCACCCCTCCCAGGGCGCGTCCCGCCGGTGCGGGGCCCGATCGGGGCGCATCCCCGCTAGGGGGCGTCCCGCCAGTGCGGGGCCAGTGCCGGGCCGAGGTGGTCGAGGTACTGCTCGGTGAGGGCGCGGATGGTCTCCAGGCTCTGGTCCGTGCCCCGGCCCCACAACTGCCCGGTGACCCGCATGACGCCGCTGAACGCCGCCACCGCGATCCGGGGGCGCGGGTCCTCGTCCACGTCGAGGCCCTCGCGGTCGGCGATGATCCGGGAGATCGTCTCCTCCATCTCCGTGGAGCGGCGCAGGTGGACGGCGAGCAGCGCGGGCGTCGACTCGATCAGCCGGAACGTCCGCAGGTACAGCTCGACCGGCACGACCTCGGTGATGGCCTCGCCGATGGTGTCCCACGCGGAGAGGACGGCGTTGCGCAGCGCGTCGAGCGGTCCTTCGTCCGGCGGGCGCTCGCCGAGGGTGCGGACGAAGCGCTCCTCCACCATCTGCTGGACGGCGAAGGCGACCTCCTCCTTGGAGGAGAAGTAGCGGAAGAACGTGCGCTGGGAGACCTCGACGGCCTCGACGATCTCGTCGACGGTGGTCCCCTCGTACCCCTGGGTCGTGAAGCGCTCCAGGGCCTCCCGGATCAGCGCGTCGCGCGTGCGCCGCTTCTTGCGCTCGCGCAGGCCGGGCACGGTCACGTAGGGGTCCTCTTTTCCGCCGTTTGGTCCGCCTCAGGGTACCTGTGAGCTACGTGACAGTTACCGACGCGTGAACCGCTTTGTCAATTGTCAGTGACTGTCACTAGCCTCGTTCGCATGACTAGTCAGACCACCGTGGAAAAGACCCCGCAGGGTCAGGGGGGCGTCCGGGAACCCGATCCGGTCCCGGCGAAGGGACTGCGCGGGCACCCGTGGCTGACCCTGTTCGCCGTCGCCGTGGGCGTCATGATGGTGGCGCTCGACGGCACGATCGTCGCCATCGCCAACCCCGCCATCAAGACCGACCTCGGCGCCACGCTCGCCCAGGTCCAATGGATCACCAACGGCTACCTGCTCGCCCTCGCCGTCGCCCTGATCACCGCCGGCAAGCTCGGCGACCGCTTCGGCCACCGCCAGACCTTCCTCATCGGCATCGCCGGCTTCGCCGCCGCCTCCGGCGCGATCGGCCTCTCCGACTCCATCGGCGCCGTGATCGCCTTCCGCGTCCTGCAGGGCCTGTTCGGCGCCCTGCTCATGCCGGCCGCGCTCGGCCTGCTGCGCGCCACCTTCCCGGCCGAGAAGCTGAACATGGCGATCGGCATCTGGGGCATGGTCATCGGCGCCTCCACGGCCGGCGGCCCGATCGTCGGCGGCCTGCTCGTCGAGCACGTCAGCTGGCAGTCCGTGTTCTTCGTCAACGTGCCGGTCGGCGTCGTCGCGCTCGTCCTCGGCCTGGTGATCCTCAAGGACCACCGCGCCGAGAACGCGCCGCGCTCCTTCGACGTCGTCGGCATCTTGCTGCTCTCCGGCGCCATGGCCTCCCTCGTCTGGAGCCTCATCAAGGCCGGCGAGTCCTGGGGCTGGACCAGCGGCAAGACCTGGGGCTGCCTGATCGGCGCGCTGCTGCTCTTCGCCGTGTTCGCCTTCTGGGAGACCAAGGTCGCGGAGCCGCTCGTCCCGCTGGGCATGTTCCGCTCCGTGCCGCTGTCGGCCGGCGTGGTGCTGATGGTCCTGATGGCCTTCGCCTTCATGGGCGGCCTGTTCTTCGTGACCTTCTACCTCCAGGGCGTGAAGGGGCTCAGCCCGGTCGACAGCGGCCTGCACCTGCTGCCGCTGACCGCGATGATGATCGTCTCCTCGCCGTTGGCCGGCGCGCTGATCACCAAGTTCGGCCCGCGCGTGCCGCTGGTCGGCGGCATGGTCTGCACGGCCGTCGCCATGTTCGGCATGATCACGCTCTCCGCCGGCACCGGCACCCTCGTCATGTCCCTCTGGTTCGCCCTGCTCGGCCTGGGTCTCGCCCCGGTCATGGTCGGCGCCACCGAGGTCATCGTCGGCAACGCGCCGCTGGAGCTCTCCGGCGTCGCGGGCGGCCTGCAGCAGGCCGCGATGCAGGTCGGCGGCGCGCTCGGCACGGCCGTGCTCGGCGCCGTCATGTCCTCCAAGGTCTCCGGCGCCTTCGCGGAGAACTGGAAGGAGGCCGGCATCCCGGTCCCGGCCGACCCGCGCCTGGAGCAGGCGGCCGAGTTCGGCATGGCCCCGGCGGAGCTGGCGAAGGCGCCGGGGATGACCCCCGACCTCTTCGACAAGATCTCCGGAGTCATCCACGACACCTTCCTCGACGGCATGGGCCTGGCCTTCACCGTCGCCGGCGGGGTCGCCGTCGTCGCGGCCTTCGTCGCCACGCTCACCAAGCGCGGCGAGAACGCCGAGGCGGGCGGCATGGGCGGCCACATCTGACGTCCGTCCGCGTTCCCGTCAGGGTTCCCGTAGGGGGCCGTCACCCGTTCGCGTGAACGGGGGCGGCCCCTCTTCCGTAGCCCGTCGACCTCCGCCATGCTCGTGGTTACAGAGAGTGACGAAACGGGGGCTCATCAGCATGTATACGAAGACTCTTCTCGCCACGGCGGCCGTCCTGGCCGCCGCCGCGACCACCGTCCTGACGGCACCGGCGGCACCGGCGGCACGGGCGCAACCGGCGGTCGCGGCCGGCCCGGCGACTCCGGCGGGTTCGGCGGGTTTGGCGGGTTCGGCGGCCCCGGTGGCGGCCGCGCAGTCCGGGACCGTTCTCGGGGCCTGCGGTCCCGGCCGGCTCTGCCTCTGGTCCAAGCCCGACTTCAAGGGCCGGGCGCAGACCCACGAGCTGGCCACGACGGACATCGACAGCTGCATCGCCCTGCCTGCGGGCACCTCGGCCCAGTCCCTGGCGAACCGCACGGGACGGCCGGTCACCACGTACCAGTCCGCCGAGTGCGCGGAGGCGGGCGAGTTCGAGACCTACCCGGGCCGGGGGACCTGGGTGCCGCAGGCTCCCTACGAGGTCAGAGCGTTCAAGATCTGGGAGCGGTAGGGGCCGGCAGCTCCTGCGTCCCGTCCGCCGCGGGCGCCCGCGGCGGACACGAGAGCCGGGCCACCTCCGCGCGCAGCTCGCGGACCTCCGTGGTCAGCGCCTCCAGGAGCTCGGTCTGCCGGCGCTCCACCGCGTCGTCCCGGTCGAAGCGGGCGATGAACCAGGCCGCGATGTTGGCGGTGACGACACCGAGCAGGGCGATGCCCGAGAGCATCAGGCCCACCGCGAGGACCCGGCCGAGTCCGGTGGTCGGGGCGTGGTCGCCGTACCCGACCGTGGTCATCGTGGTGAACGACCACCAGACCGCGTCCCCGAGCGTCTTGATGTTGCCGTCCGGGGCGTCCCGCTCGACGTGCAGCACGGCGAGCGAGCCGAACATCATCAGTCCGACCACCGCGCCCGCCACATAGGTGGTGAGCGTTATCTGCGGGGCCATCCGGGCCCGCCGGCCCACCAGGAGGAGCGTGGAGACCACCCGCAGCAGCCGCAGCGGCTGCACCATCGGCAGCAGGACCGCGAGCAGGTCGACGGGATGCGAGCGGACGAAGGCCCACCGGGCCGGGGCGATGGCGAGACGGACCAGGTAGTCCAGGGCGAAGGCCGCCCACACGGTCCACTCGACGTGGGTGCACAGCCGGTGCACCCACGGGTCGGCGCCGGGGGCGACGATCGGCACGGCGTACGCGATGCCGAACGCCACGGCCAGCACAAGCAGCGGCACCTGCGTGCGCTCTTCCCAGCGATCCTTCATGCCGGGCATCGTAGAGAACGCCGAAGGGCGGCGAGGCCACCGGCCCCACCGCCCCTCACCAGGTGCTATGCCTGACGGACTCAGGCGTCGCCGCCCGCGGCGCCGGGGTCGGCGGCCGCCACGTCGAGCAGCTGGTAGCGGTCCACGGCCTGCTTCAGGGCCGAGCGGTCGACCTTGCCCTCGCGGGCGAGTTCGGTCAGCACGGTCAGCACGATCGACTGGGCGTCGATGTGGAAGTAGCGGCGGGCCGCGCCACGCGTGTCCGCGAAGCCGAAGCCGTCCGCGCCCAGCGAGGTGTACTGGCCCGGCACCCAGCGGGAGATCTGGTCCGGCACCGCCCGCATCCAGTCCGAGACCGCCACGAACGGACCCCCGGCGCCCTGGAGCTTGCGCGTCACGTACGGGACGCGCTGCTCCTCGTCCGGGTGGAGCAGGTTGTGCTCCTCGACGGCCACGGCCTCGCGGCGCAGCTCGGTCCAGGAGGTCGCGGACCAGACGTCGGCCCGCACGTTCCACTCCTCGGCGAGGATCTTCTGCGCCTCGATCGCCCACGGCACCGCGACGCCCGAGGCCATGATCTGCGCCGGGATCGCGCCGGCCTCGGCCGGCTTGAAGCGGTGGATGCCCTGGAGGATGCCCTCCACGTCCACGTCCGCGGGCTCGGCCGGGTGCTGGATCGGCTCGTTGTAGACGGTCAGGTAGTAGAAGACGTCCTCGGCGGCGGAGCCGTACATCCGCCGCAGACCGTCCTTGACGATGTGCGCGATCTCGAAACCGAACGCCGGGTCGTACGCGATGCAGGCCGGGTTCGTCGAGGCGATCAGGTGCGAGTGGCCGTCCGCGTGCTGGAGGCCCTCGCCGGTCAGCGTGGTGCGGCCGGCGGTGGCACCGAGCACGAAGCCGCGCGCCAGCTGGTCCGCCATCTGCCAGAACTGGTCGCCGGTCCGCTGGAAACCGAACATCGAGTAGAAGACGTACACCGGGATCAGCGGCTCGCCGTGCGTGGCGTACGCCGATCCGGCGGCGATCAGCGAGGCCGTGCAGCCGGCCTCGGAGATGCCGTCGTGCAGCATCTGGCCGGTCGGCGACTCCTTGTACGCGAGGAGGAGTTCGCGGTCCACCGCCTCGTACTGCTGGCCCAGCGGGTTGTAGATCTTGGCGCTCGGGAAGAACGCGTCCATGCCGAAGGTGCGGTACTCGTCGGGGGCGATCAGCACGAAGCGCTTGCCGATCTCCTTGTCCCGCATGAGGTCCTTCAGGATGCGGACGAACGCCATCGTGGTGGCGATCGACTGCTGCCCGGAGCCCTTCCTGGCTGCTGCGTAGGTCTGGTCGTCGGGGAGGGCCAGCGGCTTCGCCCGGACGACACGGGTCGGCACGTACCCGCCGAGCGCCTTGCGGCGGTCGTGCATGTACTGGATCTCCTCGGAGTTCCGGCCCGGGTGGTAGTACGGCGGCAGGCCGTCCTCCAACTGCCGGTCCGTCACCGGGATGTGGAGCCGGTCGCGGAAGCGCTTGAGGTCGTCGACCGTCAGCTTCTTCATCTGGTGGGTCGCGTTGCGGCCCTCGAAGTTCGGGCCCAGCGTCCAGCCCTTGACGGTCTGGGCGAGGATCACGGTCGGCTGGCCCGCGTGGGCCTTGGCCGCCGCGTACGCCGCGTAGATCTTCTTGTGGTCGTGGCCGCCGCGGCCCAGGTGCAGGACCTGCTGGTCCGACATGCCCTCGACCATCGCCCGCAGCCGGTGGTCGTCGCCGAAGAAGTGGTCCCGGATGTAGCCGCCGGTCTCCGTCGCGTACGTCTGGAACTGGCCGTCCGGGGTGGTGTTCAGCTTGTTGACCAGGATGCCGTCGCGGTCCTGTGCGAGCAGCGGGTCCCAGGAGCGGTCCCAGATCAGCTTGATGACGTTCCAGCCGTTGCCCCGGAAGATCGACTCCAGCTCCTGGATGATCTTGCCGTTGCCGCGCACCGGGCCGTCGAGGCGCTGCAGGTTGCAGTTGACGACGAAGGTCAGGTTGTCCAGGCCCTCGCGCGCGGCGATGGAGAGCTGGCCGAGCGACTCGACCTCGTCCATCTCGCCGTCGCCGAGGAACGCCCAGACGTGGGACCGGGAGGTGTCGGCGATGCCGCGCGCCTCCATGTACCGGTTCATCCGCGCCTGGTAGATCGCGCCGAGCGGGCCGAGGCCCATCGACACCGTCGGGAACTCCCAGAAGTCCGGCATCAGCCGCGGGTGCGGGTACGACGAAAGGCCGTTCGGGAACTTCGACCTCTCCTGGCGGAAGCCGTCGAGCTGGGTGTCGTTCAGTCGGTCCAAGAGGTAGGCGCGGGCGTAGATGCCCGGGGAGGCGTGCCCCTGGAAGAAGATCTGGTCGCCGCCGTCGCCCTCGTCCTTGCCGCGGAAGAAGTGGTTGAAGCCCACGTCGTAGAGCGAGGCGGAGGAGGCGAAGGTCGCGATGTGGCCGCCGACGCCGATGCCCGGGCGCTGGGCGCGCGAGACCATCACGGCCGCGTTCCACCGGGTGGCGTTGAGGACCCTGCGCTCGATCTCCTCGTTGCCGGGGAAGAAGGGCTCGTCCTTGGTGGCGATGGTGTTGACGTAGTCCGAGCTGCGCATCTCGGGCACGGCCACGCGCTTTTCACGGGCCCGCTCGATCAGTCGGAGCATGAGGTAGCGGGCCCGCTCACGGCCCCGCTCGTCGACGGCCGCGTCGAGGGAGTCGAGCCATTCCTGGGTCTCTTCCGGGTCGAAATCCGGGACCTGGCTGGGAAGGCCGCCAATGATGATCGGGTTGCGATCGGATCCGGGAGCCACGCTCTTCCTTCGCTGTTCGGTGGTGCCCACGGGGCCACGGAGTGGTCGGGATGTCCATCGTGTACCCCGCCGACGCCAGTCGTCACACTTACCGGGGGGTAACCCCCAGGGGTGTCCTCCACATCGCCGGGTGCGGTCAAATCGCAACCTTACGCCCAACTCGCGCATGCGTTTCGTCCGGGCGTTCGGCAGACTGAAACGGCAGAAGTCAGTAAACCGGGACGAACCATGTGTGCCTGATCACGAAGGAGGCTCCGAGCGTGCCGAAAGTTGGGGCGAGACGGCCCCAAACGTCACCGTTTCGGCGGTCTCCGCGGCCTGGTACTTGCGCGATCAGCCCCGGCACGTGTGGACTACGGCCAGCGCCACGCGCCTACGCGTGGCCCACAGCATTTTCCGAATGAGCAGGAGGCAAGCCGTGAGCGCGACCGCGGACCACGCGGAGGAGCGGACCAACCCGGCCGGCAGGCTGGGGTTCGAGCCCGGACAGGTGGTCCAGGAGATCGGTTACGACGACGACGTCGACCAGGATCTCCGTGAAGGCATCGAGTCCATCATCGGCCAGGACCTCGTGGACGAGGACTACGACGACGTCGCCGACGCCGTCGTGCTCTGGTTCCGCGACGAGGACGGTGATCTCACCGACGCCCTGGTGGACTCCATCGGTCTTCTGGAGGACGGTGGCACCATCTGGCTGCTGACGCCGAAGACGGGCCGTGACGGCTACATCGAGCCGTCCGACATCAACGATGCCGCGCAGACTGCTGGTCTCTCCCAGACCAAGAGCATCAGCGTCGCCAAGGACTGGACGGGCACCCGCCTGACCGCCCCCAAGCGCTGATCACCACGCTGCGAGAAGCCCCCGCCGGTCCGCCGGCGGGGGCTTTCGTGCACAGGCCGTAGGGTGGGTCTCACCGATTCGGCCCAAGGACCGGGTCCGTCGAAGGGATGCGTACGCGATGGCCATCGAGGTCGGCACCAAGGCCCCGGAGTTCGAGCTGAAGGACAACCACGGGCGCACCGTGAGGCTCTCGGACTTCCGCGGCGAGAAGAACGTGGTGCTGCTCTTCTACCCGTTCGCGTTCACCGGCGTCTGCACCGGCGAGCTGCGCGAGCTGCGCGACAACCTGCCGAGCTTCGTCAACGACGACACCCAGCTCCTGGCCGTCTCCAACGACTCGATCCACACCCTGCGCGTCTTCGCCGACCAGGAGGACCTGGACTTCCCGCTGCTCTCCGACTTCTGGAAGCACGGCGAGGCCTCCCGCGCCTACGGCGTCTTCGACGAGGACAAGGGCTGCGCGGTGCGCGGCACCTTCGTCATCGACCGGGACGGCGTCGTCCGCTGGACGGTCGTCAACGCCCTGTCGGACGCCCGCGACCTCGGCGACTACCTGAAGGCGCTCGACGCCATCTGAGCCGGTCCGGCGCCGACACCCTCGGAATCACCGGTCGAATCGACTGTTTCGACCGGGAACCCGTCACTAGGATCCAGTCGTTGATCCGATGCCAACGCACGACTGGGGCGCTGCCCCTGAAAACGTATGGAGGGACTCGTGGGAGTCAGCCTCAGCAAGGGCGGCAACGTCTCGCTGACCAAGGAGGCCCCTGGCCTCACCGCCGTGACCGTCGGTCTGGGCTGGGACGTCCGCACCACCACCGGTACGGACTTCGACCTCGACGCCAGCGCCATCCTGGTGAGCGAGGAGGGCAAGGTCCGCAACGACCAGGACTTCGTCTTCTTCAACAACCTGAAGAGCGCCGACGGCTCGGTCGAGCACACCGGTGACAACCTGACCGGTGAGGGCGAGGGCGACGACGAGCAGGTCAAGGTCAGCCTGGCCACCGTGCCGGCCGACGTGGCCAAGATCGTCTTCCCGGTGTCGATCTACGACGCCGAGAACCGCCAGCAGTCCTTCGGCCAGGTGCGCAACGCGTTCATCCGCGTCGTGAACCAGGCCGGCGGCGCCGAGATCGCCCGGTACGACCTCTCCGAGGACGCCTCGACCGAGACCGCCATGGTCTTCGGCGAGCTGTACCGCCACGGCGCCGAGTGGAAGTTCCGCGCCGTCGGCCAGGGCTACGCCTCGGGCCTGCGCGGCATCGCGCAGGACTTCGGCGTCAACGTCTGAGCCGAACCGTCTTGAACCGTCCGGCGCCGCACCTCCC